>NZ_JBFUBG010000027.1:0-67275 GCF_056405875.1 Rhizobium sp. P1_E6
CTTCCAGATTGCCTTCATCCTTGCTCTTGAAATTCATCTGAAACGCGACGGTTTCGGCCGGCGGCTGCCAGTAACCGTTATGGTCGGCATCCAGCGCCACGAACGTCTTGTCGATCTCGGGAATGAAGGAGCCGATCCAGTCCATGTTGCCTTCGGGCAGGATGGCGAGCATCTGATCGTTGCCGGAGATCTGCGGCAGCCTCAGGCAATCGACATGCAGCGAGGCGGCATCCCAATAGTTCGGGTTGCGGCACTGTTCGTAGACCTGCGGGGTAAAGCGGCGCACATCCGTCATCGGGCCGGATCCGACCGGCTTCTCATTCTTGAAGGCGGCAGGATCGGAAACATCTTTCCAGATATGCTCAGKCACGACGGCGAGATCGGCAAGCGTCTCCGGGAAATCGGAATTGACGGCCTTGAGCTTGATCGCCACCTCGGTCGGCGACGGCGCCTCGACGGAGGCCACGGTCTCGCCGACGCCGACCGTATCGAGTGCGGCATTCTTCAGCATCAGATCGATCGTGTATTTGACGTCGGCTGATGTCAGCGGCTGGCCGTCTGACCATTTCACGCCCGGCCGCAGTTCATAGGTGATCGACTTCATGTCATCGGAAAACTTGTAGTTCGTGGCAAGGCGCCAGACCGGCTTGCCACCGTCCTGCGCGTTGAAGATGACGAGCGGCTCATAGATGAAATCCATGGTGCTCTGCCGGCGGCCGGCAAGGTCGAAAGGATTGAAGTTCTGCACCCAGCTCGTCTGCTCTTCGATATGCATCGTCAGCACGGATTCGGCGGCTGAAGCAGCCGATACCCCAAACGCCACGACCGCTGTAAGGGCGGTCGCCGCGGCCCAACCGGCACGCGCGGAAACACTGCGGAATACGCTCTTATCCAGTCCCATTTTTACGTTCCCTTAGTTTTTATTTTTGAAGTCAATCAAATTGATTTAATCAAGCTAGCGCAAGATTTCTGATCCGGTCAATCGGGTGGAAACTAAAATTTTCGGCTTTTAGCCTCTAACTTGATTACTTCGACGCACGAGCTGACAGGTTGCCAGCCAACCGCGGGCTGCGTCGAGAATGCCAAATTGTCATACTTATTTTGCGTCGCGAAAAGTTTGGCGCAAGCGCCGTCAGTCAGACTGAATTCGTTGAAATGTGATTATTGATCCAGTCTATATTGAAGCCATGACGGCTCTTTTCATTACTATCAGCCGTCCAGCACCTGCTGGACGGCTATTCCAACGTTGGTCGACTTGGATTGGCCTCTCCAAGAACTGCAACAAAACCATGTAATCTCCTGATTTTATTATGATATACGAGGCCTACAATAGCTTCCCGAACAAGCGCAGGTAACCAGGTTTGTTATCGCCGGCATATGTTTGCTGCTGCAGCTTGACGTAACGTTCGATACCCATGACCCAATTGGATTGGAGCAGATCCTGAGTGTCCTTCGAGTTCTTGGCAGGCAATCGTCCATCAATGTTCGCAAGGTGCTTTGGACCTGCGAAGAGATCGGCATGGATTAAGTGCAGGAGGATTGGGGACAGGGTTTGCTTCCACCCGGACGCCGGAATTTCGCGCGCTCAACTCGAATGGCCTGGTGCCGGTTATCGAAAGCGATGATGGCATCTTGTGGGAATCCAACACGATCTGCCGTTATCTCGCGTCCTGGCATGGTAGCGACGATCTCCTGGCGGCCTCCCCGTGGAGGCGGGCGCCGCCAGATAAGAGCAGATATCCAGCATCGAATTTGAAGGTTTCGCTCAGAGACATCCAATCAGGTCTCGGAATCTTCGTTGGCAATCGCTACTTCTTTCCTGATGTGATTGTGGGAAAAGGTGAGCCCGTGCAAGCGGACCTGCAGAAAGATATGACGGTCTGGTTCCGGTCGCTGGCGCCCGTCAAACCCGTCGAGATGGTTGGGTTATGGCGAGGCGTCGGCATTCCAACGGGGCATCCGCTCGATGGAGTCCTCGAAAACCTGCGATGGTTCGGCAAACGTTTTCATCCCGACATGCGGGCCGACGCGCTACTCTTTCAGTGGCATCCGGGACGGCTCGTGGCCATGGACCCGCGCTTCGCCCCTATCGGGCTCGCGACCAAGCTGGCACCATTCGGACGGACCGCCCTCGCCCGGACCATGTTTTCGTCTTTTCAGAAGGCGCTCCGCGCGCGAGGCACGACAGCCGCGCTGGAGGTTCGGGCATTCGAGCAGATCGCAAGCGCCGCAATGGTCTACGACGAGCAGCCGATCGTCGACCACTTCAGACGGGTGGACGAAAATACGCTGGCTGGGATGATGTGCTTGCGCGACGACGAAAAGCGGTTCTTTTTCAAGCTCACGAAGATGGACGCGCAAGGTTAGCGCGATGTTGAGGACAATCGCATGGGCAATCACGGCAGCTTCAGTTACGGGCAACTGTTTCGCGGCGGATGCGGATCGTGGTGCGAGAATTTTCCGGGCCTGTTCTTCATGTCACACTATCGATGACACCAGAAGTACATTCGGCCCGTCTCTGAAGGGTGTCGTGGGACGGCGGGCAGCTATCAAAGACGACTATGCCTACTCTCCCGCGCTGAAGACAGCCGGCCAAGACGGCCTTGTGTGGAGCGAGCATGAACTTGCAGAATTTCTGGCAAGTCCGAGCAGAAAAATCCCTGATACAAAGATGCGTTTCTGGGGACTCTGGAGTTTCGAAATCGACGACCTTATCGCCTTCCTGAAGGCAAATCCGTAGTAGAGCAGGCGGCAGGTACATATGAGCTCTGCCGCCGCCTCCACATCGATTCTCAGGATGGGCGCCTTCCACAATTCAAACGCTGGCAACGCATGACACCCTTGCTGCGAGCGATCATCTTCCTAAAATAATGCGGGATACCGCGTCCTGCCCTCGGTCGGTGCAGATCAAACTTGGGAGAAAGCGATGCAAGAGGCCCTCGTCGTTCGCCGCGAAACGCATCTTTCTGCGCCGCCTGCTGCAGTGTTCGCCCTGCTGACGGATCCGGAAAAGATCCTCCGCTGGATGGGAACAGAGGCGGAGATCGAGCCGCAGCCTGGAGGGCTCTACCTCGTCAACGTCACTGGTGCACGTTTCGCTCGCGGCTCTTTTCGCGAAGTGGTTCCGGTTCATCGTCTGGCTTACAGCTTCGGCTGGGATGGTAGCGAGGTGGTGCCGCCGGGCTCCAGCCTGGTGGAGATCGATCTGATCGAACAGCCTGATGGAACGCTCCTGCGTCTGACGCACACTGGTTTGCCCAATGTCGAGCAATGCGCCGGCCATGCCGAGGGTTGGGCTCACTACCTTGGCCGGCTGAGCACCGTGGCGGCCGGACGCGACCCGGGACCCGATGCTTTTCATGGCAGGAAATGACCAAGCTTCTCATTTGAAAGACAAGCTGAATTCATGCGGAGGGCGATGTCTTGCCGTATAAAAAACGGGCCGGCGTGCTGCAACAGCTGCCCGGCTGACATCAGGTAAGCGCTATGGCATGATCGAGGAATGGATTTGCCCGCCCACATTGCCTGGCTGATCGATGAGGCTAGCGGCTCGTCCGGCCCCGAACACTTCATAGCCGAGCTTGGTCCCCAGTTGCTTGCCGACGGTCTGCCCCTTGTGGGCGGCGCCCTCACTCTTGCCGTTCCGCATCCGATCATTGCGCGCCGCACCTGGTTGTGGCGGGCAGAAACCGGCGCCGTCATCGAGGCGCTCGATTTTGCCGGCGGCMCACTCAACAAGGCTGCGGGCGACTGGCTTGCCGGACTTGGGCCAATACATGAAGGAAGGATCGGCCGAGACTCCGACAGCCCGATATTGGGCTGGGCCGGATCCCGTTTGTTCGATCCGACCGAGGCGGATCGGTTAAACCAGGCCGCCCGCTTTGCGGCGGCACCCCTGGCAGCTCTGACCGCACGAACGGCGCTGACAACCCTGCTGGAGGCCTATCTCGGTCGACGAAGCGCCGCACAGGTGCAGGCCGGCGCGCTCGGCCGCAGCAGTGGCGAAACCATCCGCGCCGCTTTGCTCTGCGCTGATCTACGCGATTTCACAGCCCTCTCTGAAGCAACGGAACCCTCTCTCATGATCGCCACCCTTGATGCCTGGTTCGATCGGATTGCAGGCGCAGTCCACGCTTTCGGGGGCGAGGTGCTGAAGTTCATAGGTGACGGTGTCCTGGCAATCTTTCCCGTTACCGGCACGCCTGGTGAGGCCTGCGAAGCGTCGTTACGCGCCGTCGCGGCCGCCCGTGCCGGCATGGCCCATCTTGATACCTCGCGCCAAGCGCAAGGCCTGCCACCACTTCCGTTCGGCGTGGCGCTGCATTTCGGCGAGATGCTCTGGGGCAATGTCGGTGCGGCCGACCGACTGGATTTCACCGCCATCGGCCCCGCCGTCAATCTGGTGAGCCGGCTGGAGGGGTTGTGCAAGTCCCTCGGCCACCGTGTGCTGATATCAGGCGCGCTCGCTGCGGAGATCCCCACGCAACTGATCCCCTTGGGTGAGCACCGGTTGCGCGGCATTGCCGAACCCTGCGCTGTCTTCACTCTGCCAACGGATTGAACGGCGCGGTCGCGCGCAATCGCCGGGGGCAGTGACACCAGTCAATCTGCCCCCGCAGCGTTATCATTTGGCTTCCAGCAGATATCCCTCATTCAGATCATCAAGCGCGGTGCCGTTGATCGTCACGGAGCAGCGATCCGCGTCCACCTTCGAAACGGAAACCTGATATTTTCCACTCGGCAGATCGAGCTCGGCGGAGAAGCCGTCCCATCCGGGCGGCAAGGCCGGCTTGACCTGCAGCCGGCCATTCTCCGAGCGTATGCCGAGGATGCCCTCGATTGCCACACGGTAGAGCCAGCCGGCCGAGCCAGTATACCAGCTCCAGCCGCCGCGGCCCTTGAGGGCGCCTTCACCATAGACGTCGCCGGCGACCACATAAGGCTCGATCCGATAAACATCCGCAGACGATTTATCGAGCGAATGATTGATCGGGTTCAGCATCTCGAAGGCACGCCATGCGTCTTCGGCGCGGCCCATGCGGGCGAGAGCAAGGACCGCCCAGGTGGCAGCATGGGTGTATTGGCCGCCGTTTTCGCGCACGCCGGGCGGGTAGGCTTTGATGACCCCGGGGTCGTTGACAGGCTTGACGAAGGGCGGTGTCAGCAGACGAATGAACTTGCCTTCTTCATCGACGAGCTTGTCGAGCACGGCCTTCATCGCCATTTCGCTGCGCTCGGGGTTCCCCTCGCCTGACAGCACGCTCCAGGACTGGGCGATCGAGTCGATCTTGTCCTCTTCCGACTGGCTGGAGCCGAGCGGCGCGCCGTTGTCGTAATAGCCGCGACGATAATATTCACCGTCCCAGCCGGCCGTTTCGATTGCGGCCTTGAGCTTTTCCAGATGCGCCGTCCAGAGGCCGACACGCTGGGTATCACCACGGGTTTCGGCATAGGAGATGAACTGGCGTAGCGCACCAGCCAGGAACCATCCGAGCCAGACGCTCTCCCCGCGGCCGGCCATGCCGACGCGGTCCATCTTATCGCACCAGTCACCGCTCATCATCAGCGGCAGGCCATTGACGCCGGTGCGCTTGATCGCGAGATCGAGGCCAAGAGCGGCATGCTCGTAGAGCGATGCGCTCTCATCCGAAACGCGCGGCTGAAGGAAGGCGTCGTACTGGCCGGGGCTGAGCTGCGCGCCTTCAACGAAGGGCAGCATCTCGTCCATGATCGCGCTATCGCCGGTCGCCGAGCAATACTGATCGACCGCATAAGCGAGCCAGACCGGATCGTCGGAGATGTTCGTGCGAACGCCGGCGCCGCTGTCTGCCAGCCACCAGTGCTGAAAGTCTCCTTCCGGAAACTGGCGACGGCCGGTATTGAGGATCTGCTTGCGAGCAATGTCCGGCGAGTGCAGCAGGAAAGCCAGCGAATCCTGCAGCTGGTCGCGCAGGTTCCAGGCGCCGCTCGACTGGTAGAAGGCGGTGCGGGCCATGATGCGGCAGCTATAGGTCTGATAAGGCAGCCAGCTGTTGACCATGAAGTCGAGCCGCTGGTCCGGCGTCGAAACGCGCGTCTTGCCGGTGAAGCTCTTCCAGAAATTGCGGGTCTGGCTGAGAACGTCTTCAAAGCTCACGGAGCGGATTTCGGCAATCAGCGCTGCCGCTTCCTCCTGTGAGGCAGCATCACCCATATAGAAGCAGATATCGCGCACTTCGCCTGGCTGGATCGTCAGATCGAACGCCATGGCGGCTGCCGGATCCCCGTCGAGATCCATGGCGTTGGAGAGCCGCGAGCCCGCCGAGACGGTGCGTGGCTGCTGGATCGTTCCATGGCGACCGATGAATTCGCGGCGGCTGGTAGAAACGCTCGATGGCGTTTCGCTTGCAGCAAATGCCGCGACACGCGTCCCGAAGCTTACGCTGAACGGATTGCTCGCGAAGACCGACCCACTCGCGCTGTCGAAGCTGGAGATGATGAACGGTTTGCTCTTCGTCGGGTTGTTGCCGAGGATCCATTCCGCGTAGCCATAAAGGCGCAGCTTGCGTGCCTCGCTCGCATCGTTGCGGATGCGCAGCTGCGTCAGCTTGACCGACTTCTCCATATGCAGGGTCTGCGTGACCTCCAGGGCGATTTCGTCCTGAACCGTCGAAAAGACCGAGTAGCCAAGGCCATGGCGGGCTTCGAAGCGCGTGTCGGACCGCTGAGCGAGCGACGCATAGGGCACGATGACAGAGCCACGATCGAGATCCCTCAGATAGAAGGCCTCGCCCGGTCTGTTGGCGACCATATCGTTCGTCCACGGGGTCAGCTGATGGTCGCGGGAGTTCTGGCTCCAGGTGAAGGCAGAACCTTCCGCCGAGACATGGAAGCCGAAGCTGTCATTGGCCATGATGTTGACCCACGGATGCGGCGTCTGCTCGCCGCCCGACAGGCGTACGACATATTCGCTGCCATCGGCTGCAAAGCCGCCATAGCCGTTCCAGAACGCAAGATCGCCGCCG
This sequence comes from Rhizobium sp. P1_E6, assembly GCF_056405875.1. Classification (NCBI taxonomy): domain Bacteria; kingdom Pseudomonadati; phylum Pseudomonadota; class Alphaproteobacteria; order Hyphomicrobiales; family Rhizobiaceae; genus Rhizobium; species Rhizobium sp. P1_E6. The sequence goes on from NZ_JBFUBG010000027.1 coordinate 7,005, forward strand.
TCAGCCGGTTCTGGCGAGGCTACGCCGCGGAGCGTCCTCGGCACGAGGGTGGAATCACCCCACTGACCGAGCAGTGCGGGCGAACCGGCAACGGAGCGGGCCCGCTGCAACTGGTCGATGAGGCTGCCGTCGCGCCCGCGCAGAACGACGCGCGAGGCGGCGATGATGGCGTCATAGGCTTCGGGCGTCGTCAGATCCTTGCGCAGCACATAGATGTTGCGCTGGATACCGGCGATTTCGCTGGCGTGACGCGCCGCATCGCAGAGCTGGTCGATCGTGCGCTGCATCTCAGAGGCCGCCTCGCCGGCGCGCTCGTTGAAGATAACGAGATCGACTTCGACGCCGCGCGACTGCAGGAGACCCTGTGCCCGCAGCAACTCCTTGACGAGATCGGTACCGAGCTCATCAGTGATGCGCAGCGTCATCAGCGGCGCATCGCCGGACAGGGTCGCGCCCCAAAGCACAGACTGGGACTTCAGACCTTCGCGAACCGCCTTGCTGTCGGCACGCAGAGCCATATCGGGATAGATGATATAGCGCGAAAACCGCTGGTAGGCTGCTGCTTCCTTCGAGTTGACGCCGATCTGGCGCAGCTGGCTCTGTGTTCTCGTCCAGGCTTGAACGAGGCCCTGGGCAAAGCTTTCCGGCTGGCGATAGTGTTCCAGCGCCGCCTCAAGTTCAGAGCGTTCAGCAGCCGCAACGGTCCAGAAAGTCACGCTGACTTTTTCACCGGCCGGCACGCGTAGCGTACGGCGCAACGACACGCAGGCATCCATGGTGAAGCCGTCGGTGCCTGACAGCTTGGCGTCCGCGTCGAAGGCGGCAGCTTCGGTCAGGGTGCGCCCACGGCCGAGGAAGCGCATGCGGTCGGTTTCGTATTGCGTCTGGCCGTTCTCACCAGACGTATCGACGATGAGCTGCGCGATGGCGACATCGGGATCGGTCAGGCCGCGCTTCTGGCGTTCCACGAAGATTGCGTCACCGGCAGCGGCAATCTCCGTCTTCAGGAACATACGGGCAAAGACCGGGTGTCCTGTATCGACGACATCGAGTGTCGCGACCGGCTCCATATAGGAGGTCACTTCGATGACGCGGTCTTCTGTGCCAGTATTGGTTATCGTCAGGCGGCGGCCTTCCGCATCGTGATCGCTGGCGACGAAGACTTCCATCTCGCTTGTCAACTCGCCGACGGTCTTGATGAATTCCGCCTTGTCGTCGCTGAAGCTGACGCGGACATGCTCGTTGGCAATCGAGCGCGGCTCGGCCGTCGCAGACCACCATTCGTTGGATTCTGTATCCCGCAGGAAGATGAAGGAGCCCCAGCGGTCTTCGGTCGGGTCAGCCCGCCACCGGTTGACGGAGAGGTTTTTCCAGCGGCTGTAGCCGGAGCCGGTCGCCGTCAGCATGGTCGAATAACGGCCGTTGGACAGCAGCAGCAATTCGCGCTCGCGCGATGCCGGATCTTCCAGGCGTCGCACTTCCGGACGCATGAGATCGCCCTGGATGGTCGCCGGCGCATCGGTTTCGTGCTTGGCCGCCATAACTGGAATGTCACGAGGCGCCTTTTCCTGCAGCAGCAATTCGGCTGCCTCGATCACAGGATCGGCGTGGAAGAGTTCGCGCAGCATGCCGTCGAAAGCGACGTTGGCGACGGCAGCGATCGACATGCCGTGATGGTGCGCATAGTAGTTGTAGACCACGGAGCACTGCTTGCCTTCGGGCACACGGCTCGGCGTGAAATCGACGGCATCATGGAAACCGTACATGCCGAGCGCACCAAGGGTCCGCAGCCTGTTGAGGTTTTCGAGGGCGGCGACCGGGTTGTACTGGCTTGCCAGCAACGAGGCATAGGGCGCGATGACGGCGTTCTGGCCGAGGCCACGCTTCAGGCCAAGCGTCGGGACGCCGAAATTGCTGTACAGATAGTTCATCTGGTGGTCGCGGGCGTTGAAGGCCGCTTCCGAAATGCCCCAGGGCGTGCCGAGGCTGCGGGCATAGTTCATCTGCTCGAGAACGATCAGATTATTGGTCTGGTTGAGGATGCCTCCGCTGCGCTCCTGCATGACGAGTGGCGGCATCAGATATTCGAACATCGAACCGGACCAGGAAACCAGAGCGCCGCGCGGACCGACCGGGACGACATGGCGGCCGAGCTTGTACCAATGCTCTGTCGGCAGGTCGCCCTTGGCGACGGAAAACAGGCTGGTCAGACGTGCCTCCGAGGCAAGCAGGTCATAGCACGCCGCATCGACTTCTTCCGTCTCCACGCGGAAGCCGATCGACAGCAGCCGGCGCTCGGGGCGGTAGAGGAAGCCGAAGTCCATGTCGAAAGCGATCTCGCGGGCGCGACTGCCGACGCGGATCAGCCTCTCGCTGATGGCATGCACCTGCGAGGGATCGAAGGCCTTGTCGGTCAGATGAAGCTCGCAGGTTTCCACGAGCTTTTCGGCCCAGTGGACGATCTCGTCGCTTTGCGCTGTCTTCACCTCTCGGTCGAGGCTGCCGGCAAGTTCGCGGATTTCCCGCGCCTGTCCGGCAAATCGCTCAATCAGGCCCGAGGAGAATTCTTTCTCCCGCTTGCCTGTGGAAACCGCCGTCTCGAGATCGGCGATCCGGCCATCAAGCCGATCGTGGAGAGAGCGGACCGATTTATTCTCTTCCCTGAGATCACCGAGCACCTCGCGAAGAATGGCCGCGACATCGCCGATGCCATCGAGGTCGGTGTGAACCTGTGTAAGGGGAGACTGGGCCCAGATCCGGCATGCCGACGATACGGCAATCAGATGACCGGCAAAATTGCCACTGTCGACTGATGACACATATCGGCGGCCGAGCGGCTTCAGCGTATCGGTGTGGTACCAGTTGAAGAGATGGCCGCGATACTTCTCGAGCCTGTCGACTGTCTCGATCGTCTGCTCGATGCGCTTGATCGCATCTTCAAAGGAAATCCAGCCGAAACGGCGTGCCGAAATCACCGACAGCAGATAGACGCCGATATTGGTCGGCGAGGTGCGCATGGCGACAACGGCATGCGGCGTCTGCTGGACATTGTCAGGCGGCAAGTAGTGCTGGCCGGGAACCACGAAGTGATCGAAATAGCGCCAGGTGCGCCTTGCGATCTTGCGAAGCTCGTTGCGGACATTGTCAGGCACATCGAGCCTGTCTTCGGTTTCTGCCGTCTGGCTGACCGTCCAGGCGATGGCCGGCGACAGGACCCAGAGGATGACGAAGGGAAGGCCGACCACCCAAGCGCTGTCGCCTGAGGAAATGGTAAAGAGCAGCGCCAGAATGGCCAGCACCGGTGCCCGCCACATGACCTTGTAATGACCGAGGATCGTCGTCTGCGCCATAGCCTGCGCACTTGCGGCAGTGCGCCACTGCAGCATCAACTTGCGGCTGACGAAGAGGCGGTAGAGCGAGCGGATGATGGCGTCGGCCATGACGCAGGCAGTGTCGGCGATGAAGACGATGCGCATCGCCACCTGGGCGTTGGCATTCTCGATATCTTTCCAGACGGTATGCAGATGGGCCTGAAGAATGATGTCGCTCGTGCGCGGGATGATGCCGTTGATCAGCGACAAGGTCGGCGCAACGAACAGGCTGAAGATCAGCAGGATCTGCCAGATGAGTGCGCCGAGCGGGTCCATCCAGTACCAGCCCATCACGGATGCCAGGAACCAGGCGATCGGCGTCAGCGACCGGCGTAGATTGTCGAACATCTTCCAGCCGCCGAGCGCAGTGACGCCGCGGCGGTCATCAAAGATGTAGGGCAGAAGCTGCCAGTCGCCCCGCGCCCAGCGATGCTGACGCGAGACTTCCACTTCGTAGCGGATCGGAAAGTCCTCGACGAGCTCGCAGTCTGTTACCAGTGCGCAGCGCGCCATCGAACCTTCGAGCAGGTCATGGCTGAGAACCGAGTTTTCCTTGATTCGGCCCTTGAGCGACGCTTCGAAGGCATCGACGTGATAGAGACCTTTGCCGGTGAAGGTGCCTTCGCCGGTGATGTCCTGATAGACGTCGGAGACGGCAAAAACATAGGGGTCTAGGCCGCGATTGACAGAGAAGACGCGCTGGAAGGTCGAAGCATCCTTGCCTGTCGTGAGCGACGGCGTCACGCGGGGCTGAAGCACGCCGTAGCCATCGACGACACGTTGCTTCTTGGCGTCGAATACCGGGCGATTGATCGGGTGATGCAGTTTGCCGACAAGCTTGGTCACGGTGTCACGGACGACCCGCGTGTCGCTGTCAAGCGTCATGACATATTTCACATCCTGCGGCACGCGATCGGCACCGGGCAGGAAGCTCGTGTTCGGTGCGCCGCGCAACAGCATGTTGAGCTCGTGCAGCTTGCCGCGCTTTCGCTCCCAGCCCATCCAGGCGCCTTCGCCCGGATTATATTGACGGCGACGATGCAGCAGATAGAAGCGCTGCTTGCTCTCCTCGGCATAACGTGCCTCCAGATTGGCAATCTTGCTCAGCGCATAGTCGAGCACTTCGAGATCGCGGTCGCTCTGCTCCTCCTGCGCGTCCGGCCAGTCGCTCAAAAGCGCGTAATAGATCTCGCCGCGGGCATTGGCGAGATAATGGACCTCGAGATTGCGGACGAGTTCATCGACATGCTCGCGCTTGCCGATCAGGCAGGGGATGGTGACAAGTGTGCGAGCGTCCGCCGGCAGGCCCTTCTTGAATTCGTAACCGACCAGACGATCGGGCGTGATGAAGAAGGTAGCGAAGAAGTTGAAGAGACCTGTCGCGCCTTCGGATGCCGGAAGCGCAAACATCAGCAGCAGAACGATCATCGCAAAAAGCGGCATGCCGGCATCGACGAAAATCGCATCGGTGATGACCAGCGCCAGCAGCGTCAGCAGCAGAACCGGCACGGCGATCGCCAGCCAGTTCAGCTTGCGGATCGCGCGCATGAAGCGCAGGCCAAGCGTTGGCCGGAAACCGATCTCGGCCTCCAGCGCCCGTCGCCCGTTGCCGACGAAATAATAGCCGACATTGCCCGCCGAAGAGGAGGGATCCTGGCTTTCTGCTTTCGCGCGATCGGCCAGACGCACGGCCGCCTCGGCAATATCCATTTCCGTCTTGTCGGAGCGCTTGGCAAGCTTCTCGATCTGGCGGCGATAGCTGTTGCGGGATCCGGAATCAAGCTCGGCATAATCCGTCTGCTGCCAGAGCAACTTGTCGATCGTGCTGACTTCTTCGACCCATTCGGACCAGTCGGTATCGTTGATCTCGCGCAGGCTCTTGATGATGCTGCCCATCAGCGTGTTGGCCGCGCCAAGACGCACCTGCTCGGCCGACATCACCGCTTCGGCATCGGTCCCCTTTGCCGCGAGTTTCGCCTCGAGCCAGCTGAGCGCAGCTTCGGTTGGCTCCAGCGCGTTGCGCAGGCGATAATGTAGCTGGGTGACGAAGGTCGTATCGTCGAGATTGGCGACAAGGGTCTCCAGGAAGCCGGCGGACCCTGCATCACCGAGCGCTATCGCCTGGGTCGCGGCTGCATTGGCGCTGGTGCGCATTTCACGACTCTTGTCGACGCGCGTCGCAACATGGCGAAGATTGTCGATCAGCACGTAGCGGACGAGCGAGGGCAGCGCCCAGAGTTCGCCGATGCGTAGCGTCTCATTGTCCTGGAAGCCTTCCGTGACCGCCGCCATGCCGGCATTGCTGATATTGCTATGCGCATGCGCCATGTAGAGCCAGGCAAGCGCCAGCGTGCGCGGCACTTCCGTTCCGTCGAGCTTGATCTTGCGCAATTCGCGATAGAATTTTTTCGGAAAGTCACGGCGGACTTCCTGGATGGCTTCCTCGACGATGTAGTGGTTGTCGAGCAGCCATTCGGTCGCCGGCGTGATGCTTTCTCCCGCATCGACATCCTTTGCAGCAGCGCGATAGGCCCTCAGAATCTCGCCTTCGTTCTCCCGGTGCCGCTGGAAGAAGTCGAAATTCTTGAAACTCGTCACATCAAGCGCGCGGCTTTCCGCAAACTGCGCCGCCTTTACCCTCAGCTGATMATTCGACAGGAGAGCGGCGCGGATGCCGAAATCGGGATCAGCGGCGGTTGCATGAACATTCGCGCCCGAAGCGCCCGTAATATTTTGAGAGGACATAGCGTTTTCTCTTCTACTGGGTTCGTGTCCGGCCGATGCATTCTTGCGGAACTGGATGCGAGAAGGGGCACGAGCGTTTCGAATTGGGCATTTTCATTGCTTTGAGCGGGAGTTTACATTCAAAATTGGATTGTTCGAAATGGCGGATAGTGGTCAATAGCGGCGGCAAAATGAACGGGCGATTAATCGAACCATTGGCCGGATAAAATCAGTCCCTTAACGCTATGCCGACGCTTCCATCGCCGTCTCTGAAAATGCAATCGACCAGGCGGTGCCATGGTGGCTCCGCCTGGTCGATTATCTGTTCGTGCTGTGGATTAAGACTATCCGCCGGACGCTTTCAGGCCGCCAGCAATTCATCCGCCGGGCCGAAGAATTCATAATGGATTCGGTCACTGGAAACGCCAAGCGTGCGCAGATCACTGACCACCGACCGCAAGAATGGTTTCGGGCCGCAAATATAGAAATTTGCCGTTTCGATCGGCGTGTTTGCTTCCAACCACCCTCCGGTGATGAAGCCATCCTCGTCATGAGAAAAGCCGGCAACATCTCTGGCGGCGGGCTCGCTGTAGAAGGTGCTTACCGATACCCGGCCGTGCCGCTGGGCAAGCGAACGGACATGCTTGTCCATCGCATGCGTCGAGCTGTTCATTGCTCCGTGAACGAAATGGGCTTCGACGTCAGGATAATCGGCTGCGATTGCTTCCAGCATGCTGACCATCGGCGTGAGGCCCACGCCGCCTGAAAGCAGAATCATTTCGCTGGTCGGCTCTTCAGGCAGGTAGAAGTCTCCGGCGGGCGGCGTGACCTTCAACACCGTTCCGACCTCGACGTGATCGTGCAGATAGCGCGAGGCGCCCTTGCCGTTCTCTTCCCGCTTGACCGAGATGCGATAGAAGTCCTGATTTGGTCCGGACGAGATCGAATAGTTCCGCTTCATCTGGCTGCCATCGGGCAGGCTGAGATCGAAGGTCAGATACTGGCCGGCTCGATGAAGCGCAACGCCTTTGCCGTCGACCGGACGCAAGACGAACGATGTCACCACATCGCTTTCCTTGATTTTTTCGTCAACCCTGAATTCGCGCCAGCCGTTCCAGCCCCCTGCCCGCATTTCAAGCTCGGCTCGTATCTGTTCCTCTCTTTCGATCAGGGTGTCGGCAAGGTACCAGTATGCTTCTCCCCAGGCATTGATCAGTTCCTCGGATACCGCCTCACCCAATACCTCGCGGATTGCCGCCAGCAGCGATTTGGCGACGTGAGGATAATGTTCGGAGAGGATATGAAAACCGATGTGCTTATGCGCGATCCTTTCGATGACGGGCAAAAGAGGCGCGAGGTTATCGATGTTCTGGGCATAACCGACGATTGCCGCCGCCAGCGCGTGTACCTGAGAGCCGTTCTCACCGTGATTGGCCTGATTGAAGAGCGCCTTGATATGCTCGTCCTTGAAGAGCAGCCCGTACATTGTCTTCGTTATGTCACTCGCATGAACGGCAACCGCCGGAGCGCTCTGCTTCACCAGTTCGATGGTGCGTGCTGAAAGTGGTTTAGGCATGTTCTTTCCTTTCAATGCTATTAACGTGGAGAGGATCGCGATCGAAGAATTCGATCTGGAATTGAACCGGGCCATGGAGCTCAAGGTGATGCTCCACTTCCGGCAGGACCCGGCCGATGCGATCGGGATTTAATGGGCTCACCGTCCGCCCTGTCACCAGGCGCATGCTGCCCGTCAAAACGCGGATGAGTGCCCAGGCGCCGGATTTGACCCGATGGCTTTCGAGAAGTGCCGTTGGCACAGTGGTTTCGTCGAAGATCTTTGTCGTCTTGTATGGCTTCAATACCGTCCGCGCGGGTTTTTCGGCCCGCAGCTCAAGCATCTCCCCTGTCAGGGCCAGGTTCAGCCGCGAAGCTATTCGCCCTGCCTTGATCTGCATTTCCTGAGCGACCGCGAGTGGCAGCATCTCGTCCGTCGTCTCGCGCCATAGCGCAAGCCAGCGTTCAAACATTGGGGGCTCTATCCTGTCCGCATGGATCAGGTGCATCGCGACCGGATTGCCCTTGTATTTGCCAGTCGTGAGCATCAGCGAAGACCAGAATTCGGTCAGTCGCTGCAAATGCTCCGGCCAATCCGTCACCACGACGAAAATCGGACCAAGCAGCGAATCGCCCCGGACTTTCTCGTAGAACCGTTCCAGCACCGGCAGAATCTGGCTTTCTTCCAACTTGGTCGCGTCCATCGCGCCACTCCATAATCATGCATCTGGAATGCATGTATACGTAGCCAGTAAAAGATGCTATCCAAATGCATCATTTATTTTGGGCGTTTTGACGCAGGTGCCATGAAGCTCACCCGGTATACGGACTATGCGATCCGCGTGATGATCTACCTCGGATCACACGAGGGAGAAATCCGCTCCATCAAGGAGGTCGCCGACGCCTATGAAATCTCCCAGAACCATCTGATGAAGGTAGTTCAGGATCTGGCGAAAGCCGGTTTTTTGGAATCGATCCGGGGCAGAAATGGCGGAATCCGACTGGGCCGCCCGGCAACCTCCATCAATCTCGGTCGTCTGCTCAGACATACCGAGGGCCTGGACGACATTCTCGAATGCTCTTCCTGTTCCATCAGGGCCGGATGCGGCATGCCGTCAGTTTTGAGAGAGGCGACGGCCGCTTTCGTCGGTGTCTTCGATCGGTACAGCGTCGCCGATATCATAGAACGGAAAGACGTGCTGAGAACGCTCTTTGCCGCCGCATAGGCCACGGCCTGCCAAAAGGCCGTCAGCTCTCAGGTGCTTCCGCGCATCTTGACGTGCGGCTCGATCAGCAGATGACGAGCCTCTCCGCGGCCATCAATCCTGCCGAGTAGCGTCTCCGCCGCCGTTCTTCCAAGTGCAGCGGCGTTCTGGTCCACGCTGGTCAGACCGACGAGCGGTATGGCCGCTACCGGCGAATTGTCGTAGCCGATGATGGCAAGATCTTCCGGAACCCTTACGCCGCTCATGCGCGCGGCATTGATGAGCGGTACGGCATCGAGATCGGACCAGACGAAGACCGCGCGGGGTCGGTCCTTCAAGGCCAGAAAATCATTGATTGCTGCCCCACGGTCAGCACCTACCGATGGCAGCCGGATGATGCGGCCTTCCAGGCCCGCCGCCTTCATGCCGTCTAGATAGCCCTTCTCGCGCTGAACGGCGACGATGGTCGGCGGCGAATCGGCAAGCTCGTAGCCGAGCATTGCGATGTCCCTGTAGCCGCACTGCAAGGCGGTCTCGACCGCCAGACAGGCGCCTCCATGGTCATCGGAATTGACGGTGTCGTAAGTCTGGGCATGCGGCTCGTGATGGGCGATCACCACGATCGGAATTTGTCGCGCATAGAGCTCAAGGATCTTGCCCGGTATTCGCGGGGCGATGATCAACACGCCATCCATGCGGTTATCGATCATCGATTCGATCATCGATGCCTCGATCGAGCTCGCGGAACGGCCGATCCCGATCAGCGCCTTGAAGCTGCTCTCGGCCAAGGTCGCATTGGCTTCCTCGATGACACCCGCAAGGAATGGGTTCGACAATTCGATGACCAGCACACCGACCGTCTGGGTGCGGCCGCGCATGGCGCGAGCAGCGACAGAGGGCCGGTAATTGAGCTTCTCGATTGAGGTCTCGACCTTTGTCCGCAAGATTTCGCTGACACCATAGGCGTTGCGAAGAACCTTCGATACCGCAGCGACGGAGACGCCGGCATCTTGTGCCACGTCACGGATCGTTATCCTGTCTCTCGTCGCGTTAACGGACTGATTTTTCATTCCAAATTGCCTCACTCTCAAGTGTCGTGAAATTATAGGCACAAAACCTCTTGCGCAGCAATCGATAGTGTAGAATGATATACATAGAACGATACACACGGAGCAACCGCTGGAGGAATTGGCGGTTGAGGGAGGTTCTAAATGAAGACTGTTTCGGCCCACGGAATCGCCGGGGAAGATGGCCTTGCCGGTTCTGCTTTCCAATTTACGGCATCGATGATCGGCCCCTCCTGTGACGGCGGCCAGGCAAGCGCAGGCACATTCGTGTCGCGCGAATTCGCGCTCGATGCCGTTCCAGCCGAAGCAACGCTGCGCATCTCGGCACTCGGCCTCTACCGCGCCTTTATCAATGGCAAGCGCGTTGGCAGCGACCTCCTGACGCCGGGCTGGACCTGCTATGATGACCGGATCGCCTATCAGACCTATGACGTGGCGAAGCTCCTCCAGTCCGGTAACAATCGTATCGAAATCTGGCTGGGTGACGGCTGGTATCGCAGCCAGCTCATGTGGGCTTCCAATCCGATCATCAATTGCTGGGGCGACCGGACGGCCGCGATCGCAGAATTGCGCTCCGGCGGCGAAACACTCCTGAAGACGGATGATAGCTGGAAGAGCGGCTTCACCCCCGTTGTCCGCAACGGGATCTATTATGGCGAAGATTATGACGCCCGCATCCGCCCGCAGGACAGCGACGGCGTCGATGTCCTCTCCTTTGACAAGGCTTTGCTGGTTCCGCATGAGACCGGCGCGGTCAAGGAACTGAACGAACGCTCCCCCATCGATAGCTGGACGGAAGCCGATGGCCGAACTGTCTATGATTTCGGGCAGAACGCAGGCGCTTATATAAGACTGCGCCTCAAGGGTGCTGCCGGTGCGCAGGTGCGCGTCGAGCATTCCGAAGTGCTCGGCCCCGCCCGCTTCTTCGACAACCGCAATTATCGTAGCGCGCGCGCCGAGCTGATCTATACRCTGTCTGGACAGGCCGAAGAGGAATATGCGCCGCTCTTCACCTTCATGGGCTTCCGCTATGCGCGCATTACCGTGACCGGCCAAGCCGCGCTGCTCGCCGTCACGATGGTGCCGGTGACGTCGGTGCCAACAAGTGCCGGCGGCTTCACGTCCGGTGTTGCCGCTGTCAATCAGCTCGTCGACAATACCATCTGGTCGCAGCGCTCCAACTTCATCGAAGTACCGACAGATTGCCCGCAACGCGATGAGCGCCTCGGCTGGACAGGCGACGCCCAGGTCTTTGCCGGAACGGCTTGCTGGCTTGCCGATAGCGAAACCTTCCTCAAGAAGTACCTTCGCGACGTGATCCATGACCAGCGTACCGATGGTGCAGTCCCGCATTTTTCGCCTGATCCGACACGATTGCACCCGATCGACGAGCGCGGCGATTGGGCAGGCTCAACTGGCTGGGGTGATGCGATCACCATCATTCCTTGGCAGCTTTACCTGCATTACGGCGACAGCGCCGTATTGGTAGAATGCTTCCCCGCAATGCTGCGTTGGCTCGATTACCTCTGGAGCATCTCCGATGGACCGATCATCCGTCCACCGGCTGTCTGGGGCGCGCACGGTTTCACCTTCGGCGACTGGCTGCAACCGGTCGGGGACAACAGGAAACCGCGCCCGACCGTAGCAGACGATTGCGCCGCGACCCTGTATCATTTCATTTCCACCCAGCTGACGGCAAAGATCGCGCGCATTCTGGGTGAGAGTGTCGAAGCGACAAGGCTCGACAAGCGCGCTGATGAAATCAAGGCGGCGTTCAAGCACGAATTCTTCTCGCCCTCGGGCCGTATTGCCCATAACGACCAGACGTCCTGGTCTTTGGCGTTTCTCTACGGCCTCGTCCCACCGGAGTATGAACCGGCTGCCCGCGACTATTTCCGCAGGGTCGCGGAAGAGACAGACGGCGTTATCGGCACAGGCTTCATCGGCACCCCTGCCCTGCTGCCGGCGCTGACCCGGCTCGGCATGTTGGACCTTGCCGAAAAGATGTTCCTGAACCGGAAGGTTCCCGGATGGCTGTATCAGGTCGAGCGCGGCGCGACGTCGATCTGGGAACGATGGGATGCGCTTGCCGAGGATGGCACGATCTATGATCCCGATATGAACAGCTACAACCACTATGCCTATGGCGCCGTATGCCAATGGCTCTTCGAAGATGTTGCCGGGATCAAACCGCTGGAAGACAGGCCCGGCTTTGAGGAAGTCGCCTTCGATCCTGCGATCCTGCCTGCTCTCTCGCCGGTTTCGGCCTGGCACGACACGCGCTATGGTCGTATCGAGGCTGGATGGACTCTGGAGGAGGGAACCGTCACATGCCGCCTCGTACTGCCACAGGGCGTGACGGCACGTCTGCAGGGCAGAGGCGACCGCAAGTCGCTGACGGCAGACGGCGCCCGGATCGAGCAAGGTGAGGAGACCAGGCTCGGTGCGGGAGAACATACGATTACATTTTTCATCTGATGCGTTTGCCCGCGGATTTCGATCCGCGGGCAAACAGCCCAACGCATTCCGGTCTTCAAGAGGAGGAAATGACTATGCGAATGACGAAGTGCAGCATCCTTGCAGCCAGCATCATGGCTCTTGCCGCTGGAGTGGCACATGCGGATGTGACCCTCAGCGTGCTGATCGATACCAATCTGGAGACGATTGCCTCGTTCGATGCCGTTTCCAAAGCCTATATGGAAAAGCATCCGGACGTCACCTTTGACGTTGAACAGCGCGCCGGAGGCTCGGAGGGCGACAACATCATCAAGACCCGGCTCGCCACGGGCGAAATGGCCGATATCTTCCTGTATAACGGCGGCTCGCTTTTCCAGGCCTTGAAGCCGGAGGAGACGATCGCAGATCTTTCCGACCTTCCGTCAGAAGCCGGCATTCTCGAGAGCTTCAAGAAGGTCGTCACCAGCCCGGATGGCCGTGTTCGCGGCCTGCCTTTCGGTCCTGCCATGGGCGGCGGCATCCTCTACAACAGAAAGATCTACGCTGATCTCGGCCTCACCCCGCCAAAGACCTGGGCGGAATTCATGAGCAACAACGAGAAGATCAAGGCAGCCGGCAAGGTTGCCGTGGCGCAGACCTACGGCACGACCTGGACCTCTCAGCTCTTCGTGCTGGCCGACTTCTATAACGTTCAGGCCGAGGTGCCGAACTTCGCCGACGACTATACTGCCAACAAGGTCAAATATGCCAATACGCCGGCAGCGCTCCGTGGCTTCGAACATCTTGAGGAAGTTGCAAAGGGCGGGTACTTCAATGCGGACTTCGGTGCGGCGACTTTTGACGACGGCATGCGCATGGTCGCCACGGGCGAAGCCGCGCACTATCCGAACCTCACCTTCGGCATCGGTAACATCCAGCAGAATTTTCCTGATAACCTTAAGGATCTGGGCTTTTTTGCCCAACCTGGAACGGACGCTGCCAAGAACGGCCTGACCGTTTGGATGCCCTCTGCGCTCTATGCTTCAGCAAAGTCCGAAAACCTGGAAGAGGCAAAGAAATTCCTCGATTTCGTCGGCTCCAAGGAAGCGTGCGACCTGATGGCAAAGGCCGTTCCGTCAGGTCCCTATCTCGTCAAGGGATGCGAACTGCCGAAGGACATTCCGCCTGTTGTTTCCGACATGCTGCCTTATTTCGAAACCGAAGGCCGCAACGGTCCGGCGCTCGAATTTCTCTCACCCGTCAAGGGACCGGCGCTTGAGCAGATCACCGTCGAGGTCGGAACCGGTATACGCTCGGCCAAGGACGCAGCCGCCCTTTACGACCAGGATGTCGAGAAGCAGGCCAAGCAGCTTGGCCTGCCGAACTGGTAACCTCCCAGTCGATCACCCCACCCAGCCTTATCGGCTCGGGTGGGGACGTTTCACGGTGTCCGTATGATAACACGCAAGTCGCCCTATCCCTACTGGTTCGTCCTGCCGGCGGCGGTGGTATTCACCGTCCTCTTCCTGGCTCCGACAGTTGCCTCTTTCTGGTTTAGCCTCACGCGCTGGGACCTATTCACGACGCAATTCATTGGCCTGGAAAACTACCGCCAGTTCTTCCGCGAACCCTTCCTGATCCAGGGTCTGRTCAATACAGTCATCTACGCGGTGCTGACCTCCGGCACCAAAACCGTTCTCGGTCTCCTGCTGGCGGTGCTCTTGACCTCCGGCCTGTGGGGACAGGGCTTGCTTCGGACCGTGATCTTCTTTCCGGTTCTCGTCTCGACGATCGGTGTCGGCATCACATTCGCGGTGCTCATGCATCCGACACGCGGTCTGATCAACGTGGCGCTCGCCGCCATCGGGATCCACGGTCCCGGCTGGCTGACCGACCCTGGCCTGGCGCTCTATTCCATTATCTTTGTCGATCTCTGGAAGGGGATCGGGCTTGCCACCGTGATCTATATCGCCGGGCTCGCGTCGATCAGCCCCGACTATTATGAGGCGGCCCGCATCGATGGCGCGACCCGCACCCAGATGTTCTTCCGCGTCACCGTCCCGCTGGTCAGGCCTGCGACGGTGACGGTCGTGACGCTCTCGCTGATCGGTGGCCTCAGAAGCTTCGACCTGATCTGGGCGATGACGCGCGGCGGTCCCGGCTTTTCCTCGGATGTGCTCGCAAGCGTCATCTACAAGCAGTATCAGGCGGGCTTCTACGGCCTGTCGACCGCCGGCAACGTGATCCTCTTCCTGCTCATTGGTCTCATCGTCCTGCCGCTGACAGCCTGGTTCAATCGCAAGGAGGTGGATCTGTGAACCGCCGCCAGCTCTATACCGGGATTGCGGCATTGGCCGCCTGCGGCGTGATCTTCGTGCTGCCCTTCCTCTTCATCTTCATCACCGCCGCCAAGACGAAACAGGATGCGGCAACGCTACGATTCAGCTGGCCAGTCGAGTGGCAGCTCTGGCAGAATTTCATGGAGGTCGTGCAGACCCGCAACTACATGCTGCTGCTCGCCTACTTCAATTCGACCGTCATCACGGTGGCTGCCGTCACGTTGCTGGTGCTGTTCGGTGCTATGGTCGGTTATGTCTTGCAGCGCCGTCCTTCACGCTGGAACACCGTCATCTATGGCTGTGTGCTCGCCGGCTTGATGATCCCTCCCGCCATTGTTCCGACCATCTGGGTTCTACAATTGCTCGGCCTTTTCAAGACGCTGTCGGGCATGGTGCTCATCCAGGTCGCCTATGGTCTTGGTTTCACGGTTCTCCTGTTTCGAAGCTTCATCGCAACCATCCCGCGGGATCTCGACGAGGCTGCTATCATCGACGGGGCAAAGCCGTTCCAGATCTTCTTTCGCGTTATCCTGCCGCTTTTAAAGCCGGTCACCGTGACTGTTATCGTCGTCCAGTCCATCGCCATCTTCAACGATTTTACCAACCCGCTCTACTATCTGCCGGGCCGGGAGAACGTCACGGTGCAGCTGACACTCTATAACTTCCAGGGGCAATTCCAGACCCAGTTCAACCTGCTGTTCATGAACATCCTGCTGGTGACCATTCCGCCCCTGATCGTCTTCATCTTCTTCAACCGGCAGATCGTTGCAGGCATGACCGCCGGTGCAGTCAAGGGATAAGCCATGACATCAGTTGTTCTCGAAAGTGTCCGCAAGAGCTTCGGCAGCCTGGAGGTGATGAAAGGCGTCGATCTGACGGTCGATGCGGGTGAATTCTGCGTCTTCGTCGGTCCATCCGGCTGTGGGAAATCGACCCTGCTGCGCATCATCTCCGGGCTGGAGACGCAGACCTCGGGCAAGGTATTCATCGACAGCAAGGACGTCACTTATGCTGAACCATCCGAGCGTGGGATTGCCATGGTCTTTCAATCCTATGCGCTCTATCCGCATCTCACCGTCGCAGAAAATATCGGCTTCGGCCTGTCGCTTGCCAAGCGGCCCAAGGCGGAAATCGCCGAAAGGGTGAGGCAGACTGCCGATGTGCTGCAGCTTTCGCATCTGCTGGATCGCAAGCCGAAAGCGCTGTCCGGCGGTCAACGGCAGCGCGTCGCGATCGGGCGGGCGATTATCCGCAATCCAAAGGTCTTCCTGTTCGATGAGCCGCTGTCGAACCTCGATGCATCGCTGCGCGCGCAAATGCGGATCGAACTGACCGAGCTTCACGCCAAGCTCGGCGCCACGATGATCTATGTCACCCATGACCAGGTCGAAGCGATGACGATGGCCGACAAGATCGTCGTCTTGAACGGCGGACAGATCGAGCAGGTCGGAACGCCGATGGCGCTCTACAACAATCCGGCGAGCCCCTTCGTCGCAGGCTTCATCGGCTCGCCGAAAATGAACCTGTTTGAAGGAGAGATCGCGGCAAAGGAAGGATGCCGGACCTATGGCATCCGGCCCGAACATATTTCGCTCTCGTCAACCGAAGGAAAATGGCAAGGAAAAGTGCGCCATATCGAACGGCTCGGCGCAGACACGGTGGTCTATCTCGATGTGCCGGAACTGCAGACCCTTGTCGTGCGCACGGATGGCGACCGGCCGGTGACAATAGGTGAGACGCAGTTCGCCTCTCCGCTGCCCGCTAAAGAACACAGGTTCCCGTAATCCTCAGCGAACGATGCGGAAATCGCTCGGCACCTCGTCCAAAGTTGCCTCCTCCGCCTTGACGTCCGAGACGGATGAGCCTGCAGGGCCGCTCCAGAAGCGCTCGATCATGGTGCTGATAGCGTCCTGAGAGCCGACGACCAGCGCGCTGACTGAACCGTCGGCCTCATTCCGCACCCAGCCGGTCAGGCCGAGTTGCAAGGCTTGGCCGCGCGTCCAGGCGCGATAACCGACGCCCTGCACCCCGCCGGTGATGCGCACACGAAAAGCATCCTGGGTCACAGTCATACGAAAGCCTCCCTGACAATTGGATGATGATGTCGCGTCGGGCACTCATTGCAAGGGTCATAACATCATCGGCAGCAACCGAGAGATATCTTCAAGGGCAGACGACGACCGTCTCAACCTCCGACCGCGACCGTCCCGATCATCGAGCGCATATCCCGCCGGAAATCGGATGGGGACATACCGGCAATATTGCGGAAGGATTTGTTGAAGGCGCTGATCGAGCCAAAACCACTGTCCATCGCGATTTGGAGGACGTTTGCCCCTTCCCCCATAAGCTGCGCCTGGGCGTGAGAAAGGCGAAGCAGGTTGATATATTTGCTGATCGTCATGCCCGTCGTCTTCTTGAACAGGTTCATCGCGTATTTCGGGTGCAGATCTGCGGCGCGGGCAATGTCGAGCGAATCGATATCCTGCAGGAAATTGGCGGCGATGAAATCGCACATGCGGGCAACGCTACGCGAAGAGTGCGGTTGCGGATGATCGCCCTCGAGAGAAACCGGCGCCCTGGACGCCAAGGTGTAGGGTTCAAGGGCGATGCGCTCGACACGCAATAGTAGCTCGTCGACAGCGTGCTGCGCTTTCATCGGATCGCCCGAATTGGCGTAGCGGAACCAGCGCGGGAAGTTTTGCTCGTCGGCCGCATCCGTCGCTGACGTAAGCAATGTTTCGCCCCTCATCAACCGGGTCGATATTTCAGGCGGTAGCCGCATCCGGAAGAAATAGACGAGCGGCAGATGCGCGCCCGCATAAATCGAATCGTCGGACGATTCGTCCATCTGATGCGGCTGCCCGCCCCAGAAAAGGCAAATCTGGCCGGCCTCGAGGCGAATCTCGTGATCGCTCATGCGGTAATGTACCGTACCGCGCATGATGTAGTTGACTTCGACCTGCGCATGCCAGTGCGGCATGACCATCATAGGCGGATGTGCGTGAAACATCTGCAGCGCCGTCGGCAGCCCTTCGATGCTGCTTGCGCCCGGCTGATAGATCGCCCGCGTGCCAACCTTACTTTCCGCCAAATTCATGTTCCCTTTTTAGGAGACAGCCGCTCCCTTGCCGTTAGTGTAAGCGGGTTCGCGAAAGAACGGCAATTGAAAAGGGAGGATTTTCAATGCGCTTCAATCTTCTTACTGCGACCGCAGCTGTCGCATTGCTTGCTTCCGGCTCCGCATTCGCGCAGTCGGCCAATCTCACGATCTGGAGCTGGAACACGGCAGCGTCGGGACTGAAGTCCACGCTCGAAGGCTTCAACAAGCTTCATCCGGACATTAAGATCACGGTGGAAGATCTTGGAAACAATCAAGTCTTCGACAAGACGCTTGCAGCGTGCGCTGCCGGCGGCGATGGCATGCCCGATATTGTCAGCATCGAAAACTTCGAGGCTGAAATCTTCTGGAGCCGCTTTCCGGACTGCTTCGCCAACCTGAAGGAACTTGGATATACGCCTGAAATCCAGGCGAAGTTCCCCGAGTTCAAACGCACAGAGCTCGAAATCGGCGACGTTGCCTACGCCATGCCATGGGATTCTGGCCCGGTCGCCGTTTTCTACCGCCGCGACCTCTACGAAAAGGCCGGCGTCGATCCGAATACGATCAACAGCTGGGACGATTTCATCGCTGCCGGAAAGAAGATTTCTGCTGCCAACCCCGGCGTCGTCATGGCGCAGGCTGACTTCAACGGCGATAGCGAATGGTTCCGCATGATCGCCAACGAACAAGGCTGCGGCTATTTTTCGACCGACGGCCAGAACATCACCATCAACCAGCCGGCCTGCGTTGCGACGCTCGCCAAGGTGAAGGAGATGAAGGACGCCGGCACGCTGACGGCGGCAAACTGGGAAGAAAAGATCCAGGCCGATACCGCCGGCAAGGCAGCAAGCCAGATGTACGGCGGCTGGTATGAAGGCACCGTCCGCTCGACCTCTCCCGATCTCAAAGGGAAGTGGGGCGTCTACCGGATGCCGAGCCTGACAGCCGATGGCCCGCACGCGGCAAATCTTGGCGGTTCGTCACTTGCCATTTCTGCGACCTCGGCCAACAAGGAAGCTGCCTGGACCTATGTCAACTACGCCCTTGGCACGAATGAGGGCCAGGTGACCATGCTGAAGGAATTCGGCCTGGTTCCGTCGCTGCTTTCAGCCGTCCAGGATCCTTTCATCAGCGAAGCGCAGCCCTATTGGGGCGGCCAAAAGGTCTGGTCCGATATTCTGGCGACGCTGCCGAAGATCGTGCCGAGCCGCGGCACGGCGTTCCAGAGCGATGCCGATGCCATCTACAAGGCAACGCAGACGAAGTTCTTCTCTGGCGGCTACCCGGACGCAAAGGCTGCGCTCGATGACGCCGCAAACCAGATCGCCTCGGCGACCGGCCTTCCGATTGCTCAATGAATGACATCGCCGGGCGTCTTGTACGCCCGGCAACCCACCTGCCAGATAAGGCAGGCGGTCATTCACTGGTTTCGTAAGGAAGAGGCCCGATGCCGTTTAGAACTCGGAGCGCCTATGCGTTCCTCGCCCCCTATCTTCTGGTCTTCGCCACCTTCTGGGTTTGGCCGATCGTCAATTCGTTCCTGATTTCCTTCCAGAACACGCGCGTCAATCCCTGGAAATATAGTTTTCAGGCAAATTGGGGCCGGCTCTTCTACGACCCGGCTTTCTACAATGCGCTCTACAACACGTTGATCATCCTGGTGATCCAGGTGCCGGTCATGATTGCTCTTGCGACCGTGATGGCTGTGCTCCTCAATTCACCTCTACTCAAGGCGCGCCCGCTCTTCCGTTTCGCTTTCTTCGCGCCCGTCGTCGTCGGTGAGGTCGCCTATGCCGCAGTATTCCGGCTGATGTTCACCCTCGATTTCGGCATCATAAACAAGCTGATTTCAGCCATTGGACTCAGCCCGGTCTCMTGGTTCGACAACGCAAATGCAGCCATGGCCCTGCTGATCATCGCCGTCACATGGCGTTGGGCGGGCTATAACGCCATCATCATCCTTGCCGGCCTGCAGTCGATTCCTGAAGACGTCTATGAGGCCGCCACGCTCGACAAGGTGAGCAAGATCCAGCAATTCTTCCATATCACCCTGCCGCTCCTGAAGCCGATCATCCTGTTCTGTGTCGTTCTGTCGGTCATCGGCACCATGCAGCTCTTTACCGAACCTTTCCTGATCACCAATAGAGGCGGGCCTGGCGGCGGTACCGAAACCCTCGGCCTGCTGCTCTACCGCCAGGGCTTTACCTCGCTGAACTTCGGCTACGCCTCGGCGATCGCCTACACGATGGCGGCGCTGGCCGTGGTGATCTCGCTTCTCAATCTGTGGGTAGGGAGGGATCCCAAATGAGATCCAAATCGCAATCCTTGCTTTTGCGCCAGATCGCCCTTCACGCGGTACTCGCACCCCTCGCGATAATCTGGCTCTTTCCGCTCTGGATGATGTTCGTCTTTTCGACCATGCCGGATAACGGCATCTTCAGCCCTGAGATCGTGCTCTGGCCTTCCACCAATTTCATCGAGAACTTCAAAAACCTGCAGGCGGATACGGATTTCATCGGCGCAATGACGATCTCAGTCGGCGTCGCGATTATCTACACGGTTCTCTCGGTGCTTTTGACCTCGATGGCCGGCTGGGCGCTGGCGCGCTACCGTTTTGTCGGCCGCTCTATCGTCATTGCCATCATTCTCGGCACCATTACCTTGCCATTCTCCGTGGTCGTCATTCCGCAATTCATCATGGTGGCGCGCGAGTTCCGGCTGGCCAACACCTGGGTGGCACTGATCGTGCCGCCGCTCTTCAATTCGCTCGGCGTGCTCTTCATGCGGCAATCATTCTCGATGATGCCGAACGATCTTTTCGATGCGGCCCGTGTGGAAGGGGTCAAGGAATGGCAGATCTTCCTGCGTATCGCCTTACCGCTAGCGCGGCCGACGATGGCGGCACTGGCAATCATCCTCTTCCTCGCCTCGTGGAACAACTATCTCTGGCCGCTACTCATCAATTCCAAACCGGGGATGATGACGGCACCGGTGGCATTGGGGACGCTGATCGGCCTCACCAAAGTTTCCTGGGGCGGCATCATGGCAGGCTCAGTACTGCTGACCGCGCCGATCCTCGTCGTCTTCGTGGCTCTACAACGTCACTTCATCGCCGGCATCGCGGCCGGCGCAATCAAATAATCGGGGAGCCCATGGCAGAGCTTTCACTCAACAATATCGTCAAGCGTTACGGCGCGCTTGAAATCATTCATGGCGCCGATCTGGACGTGAAGGACGGCGAGTTTGTCGTCTTCGTCGGCCCCTCCGGCTGCGGTAAATCGACCCTACTGCGCATGATCGCCGGTCTCGAAGACATTACGGGCGGTGAACTGAAGATCGGTGGACGCCTCGTCAACGATGTCGAGCCGGCCGATCGTGGCATCGCCATGGTCTTTCAGTCCTATGCGCTCTATCCGCATCTGACCGTCGAGGAGAACCTAAGCTTCGGGCTGCGCATGAACGGCAACCCGAAGGCCGATACGGAACGGCGCGTGCGCCATGTCGCAGAAATCCTCCAGATCACGGAACTGATGAAGCGTCGGCCGAGGCAACTGTCCGGCGGCCAGCGTCAGCGCGTGGCGATCGGCCGGGCCATCGTGCGCGAACCGCAGGTCTTCCTCTTCGACGAGCCGTTGTCGAACCTCGACGCGGAACTGCGCGTGCAGATGCGCGTGGAAATCTCCAGGCTGCACAAGCAGCTCGGCACAACGATGATCTATGTGACCCACGACCAGACCGAGGCGATGACGCTCGCCGACAAGATCGTCGTTCTGCGCGCCGGCAATATCGAGCAGATCGGCGCGCCGCTCGATCTCTACGACGATCCGGCCAATCAGTTCGTCGCCGGCTTCGTCGGTTCGCCGAAAATGAATTTTCTCGAGGCCGAGGTAGTCGACGTGCAGGCGGGCAAGGCAACGGTCGTGCTCACCGGCGATAAGACAGTTCGGCTGGAGGTACCACTTTCCGACCCGTCCGTAACATCAGGCGCGGCGATAACGCTCGGCATCCGGCCAGAGCATTTCGGCGTGGCGGGTCAGGGCGAAGCGGATCTGACGGTTGCCGTCGATGTCGCCGAGCACCTCGGCAATACCAGCTACATCTATGCGAACTTTGGCGCCGAACAGCTCATCATAGAGCAGCCGGAATCCCGCAGCCTCGGCAAGACGGAGACGCTGACGGTGTCGCTACCCGCCGCCCGCACCTTCCTGTTCGATGCCGCCGGCAAGCGGCTCCGATAACGTGATCCCAAGACTGAAAGACGAAAGAGGATAGTCATGACTTCAGATAAACCGATCCGCTGGGGCATCATTGGCCCCGGCACCATCGCCCGCACCTTTGCCGATGGCGTCGCGCATTCGCGCACCGGCAAGCTCGTGGCGATTGCGACCCGCAACCCCAACAAACCGGGCCTTGCCGAGGGTTTTCCGGGTGCGCGTATCGTCAACGGCTATGAGGCGCTGTTGGTCGACAAGGAAGTCGATGCGATCTACATCGCCACGCCCCACACCGGCCATGCCGAATGGGCTATCAAGGCAATCCGTGCCGGCAAGCATGTGCTGGTCGAAAAGCCCATCGCGCTCTCGGCCTATGATGCCGAGGCGATCTATTACGAGGCGAAGAAGGCGGGCGTCTTTGCCGGCGAAGCCTTCATGTACCGTGTGCATCCGCAGACCGAGAAGCTGGTTGAGCTCGTCAAGAGCGGC
This sequence comes from Rhizobium sp. P1_E6, assembly GCF_056405875.1. Classification (NCBI taxonomy): domain Bacteria; kingdom Pseudomonadati; phylum Pseudomonadota; class Alphaproteobacteria; order Hyphomicrobiales; family Rhizobiaceae; genus Rhizobium; species Rhizobium sp. P1_E6. The sequence continues at coordinate 29,504 of NZ_JBFUBG010000027.1, forward strand.
ACGATCGGCGAAATCCGCATCATCCGCTCCTCGTTCGGCTTCAGCATGGGCACCTACAAGCCGGAACATCGCTTGTTTGCTAATGAGACGGCTGGCGGCGGCATCCTCGACGTTGGCGGTTATCCCGTTTCCATGGCCCGGTTGATCGCGGGTGCTGCGGCCGGCAAACCCTTCCTCGATCCGGAAAAGGTTTCGGGTGTCGCCCATCTCGGCCAGTCCGGCGTCGATGAGTGGGCCTCCGCCGTACTCAAATTCCCGAACGAGATCATCGCCGAAGTCTCATGCTCGATCATGGCGCAGCAGGACAACGTGCTGCGTATCATCGGTTCGCAGGGCCGCATCGAGGTCAGGGATTTCTGGTTTGCGTCCGGTCACAAGGGGGGCGTCGGCAAGATCGAGATTTTCAAGAATGCCGAGCAGGAAACGATCGAGATCAAGGAAGATCGCTGGCTCTATTCCTTCGAGGCCGATGCGGCCGGCGAGGCCATCCGCGCCGGCGAAAAGGAATTCCGCGCGCCGGGCATGAGCTGGGCGGATTCGATCAACAACCTCAAGGTGCTCGACCAGTGGCGCGCCTCTGTCGGCCTCGAATATGCCGTCGAGAAAGCCGCCAAGCGGACGTCGAATATCGCCGGGGGTACCGTCCGGCGGGGCAATTCCATTCCCCAGCGCCAGATTCCAGGCATTGTCAAACCAGCCTCCGTCGTCACCCTCGGATTCGAATTCTTCCCGAATTTCGCCGCCGCATCGCTGACGCTCGATACCTTCTACGAAGCCGGCGGCAATGTCTTCGACACGGCCTTCGTTTATGGCGGCGGCAAGACGGAAAGCATTTTTGGCGACTGGCATACCAGCCGCCAGGTTCCGCGTGAGGAGATCGTGCTGATCGGCAAGGGCGCGCACTCGCCGCTCTGCTATCCCGACATCATCAGCAAACAGCTCGACCAGTCGCTCAATCGCCTGAAGACCGACTATGTCGATATCTACTTCATGCATCGCGACAACACCGACGTGCCGGCCGGCGAGTTCGTCGATGCCATGGATGCCGAGGTCAAGCGCGGCCGAATCCGCGGCATCTTCGGCGGCTCGAACTGGACGCGCGAGCGTTTCGACGAGGCGATCGCCTATGCGAAGAAGAACGGCAAGGTAGCCCCTGCCGTGCTTTCCAACAACTTCTCGCTTGCCGAAATGCTCGATCCGATCTGGGCCGGCTGCGTTGCCGCATCCGACGATAAGTGGAAGACGTGGCTGAACGAGAAGCAGATCCCGAACTTCGCCTGGTCGAGCCAGGGCCGCGGCTTCTTCACCGAACGGGCCGGGCGCGACAAGCGCGACGACGAGGAAATCGTACGCTGCTGGTATTCGGATCGCAATTTCGAACGGCGCGACCGGGCAATCGAACTTGCCAAGCAGCTCGGCCGGCATCCGATTCACATCGCGCTAGCCTATGTCATTGCCCAGCCCTTCCCGGTTATCCCGCTGATCGGGCCGCGCACGATCGCCGAGCTGGAAGACAGCCTCTCGGCATTGGACATCAAGCTGACGCCCGAACAGGTGAAGTGGCTGGAGGGCTGATTGCCTCTCCCAGAAGCTACGTGACAACAAGCGGCAGGCCTGAGCGCCTGCCGCTTTTCTGTCGCGCAACGGCGCCGCAACGAATGACAACAAATCCAACGGTGTTGCATTCTCGCCATTGCCCTCAACCATAGGTCATCTAATGTGGGGCTGCACGAGGGAGCAAGGCGATGACGCGAACGGTTTGGCCGAAGGAAGTGCTGACGTCGGAAGTGATGAACTTTCTCGACGGCATTCATCAGGAATGGTGCTCAGCCGCTCGTTGCCGGCGTGACAGCGACTTGGGAATGACAAGGGCGAAAGCGCTTGTCGACTGGTTCGAATTCGGCGTAAGGGATCGCGACGAATTGCTGGGCCTGCTGTCGGAAGATTTTTCTGGCGCCGCCTGAGGTGCCCCACTTGTTTTTGCCGTATTGGCTCTACCTCATTCTGAACGAGATCAGAAGGAGACGCCCTTGCGTAAACGTCTAGTATTATTCGGCATTATCCTGTTTCCGGCAGCAGCTTTCGCGCAATCCCCCGATCTCGAGGCGACCTGCCAGGCAGTCGCCAAAGGTTTCTTCATGACGGAACAGCTTTCGATCGGCTCCGTACAGTCCTTTCCGGAACTCAAGCCACCGGGGGTGCGGATGACCTACTCCATCCGGACAGGAACCGCTCCGGGCGACATGACGGATACGTTTGAATGCGAATTCGACAAGGCCGACAGGCCGCATCATTTGGCACGGTTCTGCGTGTCGAATACCTGTTATTCGGCGAATGAAGACGATGGCGACCGCAAGCGCCGCTTCGAGGAGGCGCGAATTCTTCTCGAACGAGCGGAGAAATAATCTACCTATACGCGACTAGCGACGAGAGTGAATATCGCCGCTCTCACCTGCACCTTGCAGCAGAGCGGCATCGTCGCGATCATCCTCGTCGATCAACTCCTGCAATGTCTCATGTTCGTCATCTTCGCTGAACTCATCTGATGCCTGCAGCCAATGGCGAAATGCATTGCCTTCCGGGCGGCCTTCCTGCTCCCAGATCTCGTAAGCGCGTTGACGAATTGCTTCTTCCCTGTCCCTGGCCATCGCCTTGCCTCCAATCGCCGTACTGTCGCCGGCATGCCTTCTCAGAGAGCGACCCCGGTTACCGGATCTACGATCGGTCGCTCACTTTCATCGTTTGCGCCCGCCGGTTGGACCGTCGGCGGAGCGATCGATCCCCTGTCCGCTCGATTCGGCGCTTCTGCAATCGGTCCGACGTCCTTCGGACGGCGCTGTTCGGCTTTGGCGTTGGTGTCGTTTGTGCCCATGGCTTATCTCCTTTGCTCAGAAAACACCGCCATCCGCCCGATGTTCCGCCGCACAGGCAAAAACGCGTGTGAGTTGCGACTTGCCGGACGGCTTCGCCGCCTACAGGCGGCGATGGGAACACGGTGGGGACGAAGCTGGGCGGCCCTTCCTCAGCGGAGCCACTCCAGGAGCGATAAGCAGAAGCTCTTGAACACCATAACCTCTCTGCTATCCGAACCTCTCGGTCGTATCGGCCTTGCCCTTGACCCAGTAGCCCGACGCCTTGATCCAGCTTAGCGGATATCCGCGATCATCGGTGAGATAGGCGCGGATTGCCCGCACCACCGACGCCTCAGCCGCAATCCAGACGAATGTCTGGGCAACGATGTCGATCCCTGCCAAAGCAGCGATCAGCGGTTCGGCATTCGTCGCATCGGAGAGAGGACGGTAAACCCAGCGCGTCGTTAGAGCCGCGGATGTCTCGAAGGATTGCTCTTCTTCGGGAGCGGCGACTGCAGCGATTGTCGTAATGGTCGTGCCGGCCCCGCTCTCCTCAATTCGCCGGCCGATGGCGGGTAGCGCCGTCTCATCACCGATCAGAAGCCATCTCTTCACCGTGCCGGCGACAACGGCCGAACCACGCGGGCCGCCGATTTCGAGTGGGGTACCGGGCCTGGCGTCGATCGCCCATTGCGTAACGGGACCGGCCTCATGCAAGGCGAAGTCGATACTCAGGCTGCGGGCAGCGTTGTCATAGCGACGTGGCGTGTAGTCCCGACGTTCCTCGACGCCATCGGCACCGGGCACGATGATCTTGATATGGTCGTCGGGTGCCAGGCTTGCGAAATCGGCGAGATCTTCACCCTTCAGCACGACACGCCGCATGCCGGGCGTGATATCGGTGACGCTCTCTACCGTCAGCAGACGGCGTCGCAATTCATGGCGTACCCGCTCGATCACGGGCGCGGCGTACTGGTGATTGGTGGATTGCTTGTTATCCATCATGTCCTTCCGGGGCTTCGGGAAACGATCCGCAGGACAAAGTCGCGCAGATCGAAGCCGCAAAGCCGTTCGATCATACGCGTTGAGTGACGTTAACGCTTACGTGGCCGGAGCGTATCGGGCCAATGACGATACTTCCTTAACGAAGGCTGGAACAAGACGCAATCAAAACTTGAGTTTTTATCTCCATTTTGTGAAGTTGCCCAAAAACCGAATTCGACCTGCAACCTTGAAGTTGTCGATGCATGATTTTCACACCCGATCGGTATGGTTCTTGCAACGTTACCAATATCGTTACGTTGGGGAGACCAAGTGTAATGGAATTGAACACATACGAGCGCTTTCCCCCTCTTGTGCTGATGCTGGGTGGCCGGGAAAAATACAGAGTCCTTAGGACGTTGAGAGACGCAGCCGAGGTTTTGATAACGGACTGGCCGTCCGAGGACGGCGAGGAATATGTCGTGGCCGTCAAGGCTTGCGCCGATGCGATCACCGGGCAGATCGATGTCGGCGAACTGCAGGACGCCATTCGCCGTGCGGCAGCCGAAGCCGGCATAGCGATCTTGACGGTTGTGCACTGAAGCCCGTCGCCCGTGGCCAAGCCGCGGGACTGACGAAGAAAGCTTGCCGTCTTGCCTGAAAACCGCGACGATATCGTCAGGCAAGGTTTGGTGATGATGAGATGTCACGTAGGCTCGACGGCTACCGCGCTAATTTTAGCCGCATGGGCTATCATGTCGCCCGGGGCCAGCGTTGCCGAGCCGGCCGCTCCAGAAGCCGCTTGCCTATACCAGGGTGACGCTGGTGACGGACAGACACTCTGCATTCGAAAAGATCATTTCAATACCGATCTATGCGCGATCATGGACCGTTTCGCAGCAATCCGTAACATTCCGCCTGCCTTCTTTGCCCGCCTGATCTGGCGCGAAAGCCTGTTCCGCCCGGAAGCGGTCAGCCCAAAGGGCGCGGAGGGTATTGCGCAATTCATGCCCGGCACCGCCCGGCTGCGAGCGCTGGAAAACAGCTTCGATGTCGTCCAGGCGCTCAAAGCCTCTTCCAGCTATCTCGACGAACTCAGGCTTCGTTTCGGCAATCTCGGACTTGCTGCGGCTGCCTACAATGCCGGTGAATCCGGTCTCAGCCGGTTTCTCTCCTCCGGCCGCCTGCCGATCGAGACCCGCGACTATGTGTTCGCGATCACCGGCCAGTCTGTCGAAACCTGGCGGGACAAGCCTCCGGAAACCGCCGCTCCGGACCTGCGGGATGGCATGCCGTTCCGCGAGGCATGTGTGGCACTCGCGGAGACGCGGCAGATGAACGAGCCCGTCCTGACCGGATCGGCTGACTGGGCACCATGGGGTGTGCAGCTTGCCGCCCATTACAATCCGTCCGTCGCGGACCGGCTCTTCACGGTATCGGTGGCGAAGCTTCCCGAACCGCTGAATGCGGAACGCGCGGTGATCGTGCGCCAGAGAGGCGGGAACTTCGGCTATCGCCCGCGCTATGCTGCCCGAATTGGGCGCGAGACCCGCGCCGAAGCGACCAAGCTTTGCAGTACGATCCGCGGTGCCGGCGTTGCCTGTACGGTCTTCCGCAATCGCTGATCCCAAGCCATTGCGCCTCGACCTATCCCACAGTTTAGTGACGGAGCGCCATCAGCGCTGCTAGGTTCGGGAGGCATGACATCAAGAGGATTGAGATGATCAAAACTGCTGAACCCACCAGCAAGCCTGCAGACACCGAAAACGCCGGGCAGGAACAGGACGACTTTCTTGAGGAGTCGCTCGAAGAGACATTTCCGGCAAGCGATCCGATAGCGCCCGGCCGACCCTCGCGGCAGCCGTCAAAGGATGCATCCTCGACCTAGTCGGCTTCCCGTTCCCAGTACCACGCGACGTACATGCTCTTCCTGTCATGCCGACGCGCCTTCAGGAAAGTCCGCATGGCGCGCGCATCCTCCTTCTCGCAGGCAAACCAGACGAAGCTTTCACCTTCCGTGGTGGCAACCGCCTGTTTGGCTTCTTCCAGCAGAACGCTCCTGGCGCCATCGGCATAATGCCTTCGGTGCAGCCAGCGCACATTGAGTGAACCGGCAGATGACAGGGTCTGCTCCTCCGTCTCGTCGGCAACCTCGATGATTGCCTGCAGCCGTGTACTGGCAGGTACCTCCTCCGCGATGGGTGCAATGGCGGGGAGCGCGCTTTCGTCGCCGGCAAGGAGGATGAACTGTGCCACCGGAAGATTGCCGCCGCCGGGACCGAGCAGAGCTACCTGCTGGCCGGGCGCGGCATCGCGGGCGAAATCGGCGCCGGGCGTTTTGATGCCTGATGCGGGATGCTGCAGGAAGTCGATCCAGAGTTCACGCATTTCGATATCGACGGTGCGGATCGTATAAACGCGCACCAAGAGTTCGTCCTCGCCTTCGGGCCAGGCAACGCGGCCGTCGGCGCGCAGGCCCGGCCAGACCGGGGTTCTGCCCTTCGGCGGCACGAGCAGGCGCACATGCATGTCACCGCCGATAAACGGCGTGACGTCGTCACAGGCAAATTTCACCCGGCGCATATGCGGAGTGATATCCTCGGCCGAAACGACGGTCACCTCATGGATATTCGGCAACACGGCAAGCGCTGCAGGATCAGACCAGGTGAGTTCAAACGGATCGTCGCCGGCGAAGTAGAAGAGATGCTCGGCAAGCATCGTGCGGCTCATCTGCAACGCCTGTTCCGAGGGGCAGGAAAGTTCGATCAGCAGCTTGCGGTCCTGAATGCGGATTTCGGCAGTGCCCGCTTTGCTCTTCAGAAGCGCGAGATCGTCCCTGCGCTGTACCTCGGCGTGTTCGACGAAGTGCTCGCAGATTTCGCCGAGCATGGCCGCGGCATCCCTTGGAAGCGCGACGCCCGAGAGCTTGAATTCATGAGCTGTGGTCATCTGTCCTCCCTATCGAATGCCTGTTGCAGTTCACTCTCGCCTGCTGCCATCCGGTGACGACCGATCGGCAGCATAATGGGTCGGCCAGATGTTGGATCGGTGATGATGCGGCTTTCGAGGCCGAAGACCTGCCGCACATTGTCTTCCGTCAGCACCTCCTGCGGCGGGCCGCAAACATGGACGCAACCATCCGTCATAGCGACGAGATGGTCGGCATAACGTGCCGCGAGATTGAGGTCGTGCAGCACCATGACGACGGTGGTGCCGCGCGCATGGTTGAGATCGGTCAGCAGGTCCAGCACTTCGACCTGATGGCTGATGTCGAGAAAGGTGGTCGGCTCGTCGAGCAGCAGGATTTCCGTCTGCTGCGCCAACGCCATGGCGATCCACACGCGCTGGCGCTGCCCGCCCGAGAGTTCGTCCACCGGCCGCTCCGCAAGATCCGAGGTCTTGGTGGCGTCAAGCGCACCATCGACGGCCTCGTCATCGGCGCGGGTCCAGCGGGAAAACAGGCTCTGGTGCGGATGGCGCCCGCGGCTGACGAGATCGGCGACCGTGATGCCCTCAGGCGCGATGGGCGATTGCGGCAACAGGCCCAACGTACGCGCAAGTTCGCGCGGCGGCGTGCGGTGGATCGACTTGCCATCGAGCAACACCTGTCCCTGGCGCGGAAAAAGCAGCCGCGACATGGCGCGCAGCAGCGTGGACTTGCCACAGGCATTCGCCCCGACGATGACGGAAATCTTGCCGGGCGGCACGGCGAGATCGAGCCCGTGCAGGATCTCGTCTTCGCCATAGCCTGCGGAAAGCCCGGTGGCAGTAAGCGTATGGATGGTCATAGCGAGCCTCCGATCCGGTTGACGCGCACGATCAGGAAAATCAGGTAAGGGGCGCCGAGGGCACCGGTGACGACACCGACCGGATACCGGCTCGGCAGCAGGAATTGCCCGGCATAGTCGCCAGCCAGCACCAGCACGGCACCGACAAGTGCTGCGGGAATGAGGATGGAACCGTTGTTTCCGACGATGCGGGCGGCGATCGGTCCAGACAGGAAGGCGACGAAAGCGATCGGGCCTGTCACCGCCGTTGCCGAGGCGATCATGCCGACGGCGGCAACGATGATCATGATGCGGGTGCGCGACACACCGACGCCGAGGGCGGCCGCGGTGTCATCTCCGAGCCGCAAGGCCTCCAGGTCGCGTGCGCGGCTGAGAAGCAGCCCGCCGAAGATGCCAAGCGCCAGAAGCAGTGGGGTCGCCTGGCCAAGCTGGGCTCCGTTGACACTGCCCGTCAGCCAGCGGATCGCCTCCTGCAGGCTCCAGGCCGGCGCCTGCGACAGGATATAGGCTATGACGCTTTCCAGCATGGCCGATACGCCGATGCCGACAAGGATGAGCCGTGTGCCCGCCACCCCGTTGCGAGAGGACAGTCCATAGACCATCAGCGCCACTCCGAGACCGGCGACGACGGCCAGGACGGAAACCACTGGCCCCTTCAGCGACAGCACGACGATGGCGAAGACGGCAGCCGCGCTCGCACCCGAGCTGATGCCGATAATATCGGGGCTCGCAAGCGGATTGCGCAGCATGATCTGGAAGGCAACGCCGCCGAGCCCGAAGCTCAGGCCCGCAAGCGTCGAAAGCGCTGCTCGCGGCAGCCTGAGCTGACCAACGGTGAAGGCTGTGCCCGGCACGGTTTCGCCCAGCAGCACGCGGATCACGTCTACGGGGGGCGTGAAGGATTGCCCGAGCGACAGAGTGAGCGCAAAGATCGCCACAACAAGGCAGAGCAGTAAGGCGACCACGAGCAAATGCCGGCGCGCCCTGCGGCGACGGTTGTTAACGATGCGATCGAGGGAGGAGACAAGCACGGTCATAGCGCTCGCACACGCTGGCGCCGGACGATGGCGATGAAGAAGGGCGCGCCGATGAGTGCCGTCACGATGCCGACATCGAGCTCTGCGGGTCTTGCAACAATGCGCCCGACGACATCGGCTGCCACAAGCAGGCAAGCACCGCCGATTGCGGAAAAAGGCAGGAGCCAGCGATGATCTACGCCAACCAGCAGACGGCAGAGATGCGGCACGACGAGGCCGAGAAAGCCGATCGGCCCGCAGACCGCGGTCGTCGCCCCGCAAAGCAGGATGGCACCGAGCGCTGCAATGCCGCGCGATAGCGCCACGCGCTCGCCGAGACCGGCTGCCAGCTCATCGCCGAGCGCCAGAGAATTCAGCTTGCGCGCCGACAGGAGGCTGATGAGGAAGCCGGCCGCGATAAACGGCAGAACGGGCAGGATGCGTTCGAAGGTCGCCCCACCGACGCCGCCGATCTGCCAGGATCGGATGCCGCCGGCGATATCGTTGCGAGGCAGCACGACGGCAATGACCATGGAGGCGAAGGCAACTGACGTTGCCGCACCGGCCAGCGCCAGCTTCAGAGGCGTTGCACCGCCGCGTCCGAGCGAACCGATCGTATAGACGAAGACCGCCGAACATCCGGCCCCGAGGATCGCCGTCCAGATATAGGCTTCGTTCGAGGAGATATCGAACCAGGCGACAGCAACGACGACTGCGAGCGATGCGCCCATATTGACGCCGAGGATGCCGGGATCGGCGAGCGGATTGCGCGTCACCCCCTGCATGATCGCCCCGGCAAGGCCAAGGGCAGCACCCGCGGTGACGGCAAGCAGCGTGCGCGGAATGCGCACCGTTACTGCCGCCTGGCCGATCGTGTCCGCATGCCCGGCGAGCGCCGCAGAGATATCCGCCCAGTCTACATCGCGCGTGCCGACCGTGACCGAGAGCGCACAGAGGCACGCAAGAGCCACTGCGAGCCCGAGAAGCCAAAGGCTGCGGATCCGGTTCGACCGGGCGGATATGGGCGACCGGGACGATGATTTTGGACTGCGTACGATCATTGGGGCTTGCTGAGAGACTTTCTGGCGGCGTCTGCGAGCAGTGCCACGTAATCCTTGAGGACCCAGGAGATCGACAGCGGCGTCGGGTTGGCGGCGGTCCCGACCGGGTTGCGGCCGAGCGTCACCAGCGCGCCCTTTGAAACAGCCGGCATTCTGGCCATAAGCGGATTCTTCTCCAGCGCTTCGAGCAGTTGCTGGTTTCCGTAGGTGACGACGATATCGACATCATCGAAGGAATCGATGCGTTCGGCGCTGATCGAGCCTGCGAATTTCCCCGGAACCGAGGCTTCGACGACGCTCTTTGGAGACTTCAGCCCGAGATCGGCGAAGAATTTCACGCGCGTATCGTTGGTCGTGTAGAAATTGACGGTGCTGAGATCGGTCGCGTTGAGATGGGTGATGAACATCKCCGATTTACCCTGCAGTTCGGGATGGCCGGCGACGGTCTCTGAAATTTCGCCCTCGATCTTCTTGATTAGTGCTTCGCCTTCTGCAGCCATGCCGAGCCCGGCACTGTCGAGGCGAATCATCTCGCGCCAGTCGGTCGACCAGGGCGCCTCCGGATAGGCAACGACCGGCGCAATCTGGCTCAGCGTATCGTAGTCCGACTGGTTGAGGCCGGAATAGGCGGCCAGAATCACATCCGGCCGGGTGGCGGCGACCGCTTCGAAATCGATGCCATCGCCTTCGTCGAACAAGACATGCTTTTCGGCATGCAACTCCTTGAGCTTGTCGGCCACCCAGGGCAGCAGTCCGTCACCGTTGTCATCGCCGAAATTGGCAGCAGCAAAACCGACAGGCACGATGCCGAGCGCCAGCGGCACTTCATGATTGGCCCAGGCGACCGTCGCGACCCGCTCCGGCGTCTTGTTAATGACCGTCGTGCCAAAGGCATGCTTGATGGTAACGGGATAGACCGTGCTCGCGTCAGCCCAAGCGCTGCCGGACGCAGCGGCAATCAACCAGACACAGGTTACCGCCAGTTTTGCGGCCAGAAGCAAAAAGCGCAGCATTGTGCAAACTCCGCCAGTTTTAAGTTGACCTCCACTTTCAGGTTAATCTAGCTGCGTCAACGGTCATGGCGGCGCTTCGGGGCTACAGCGCTGAGATTTCCGTAGGATCCTACAAAACCCGGGAAATTTACAATACTGGACAACCGCGCTCAAGTTAGTAGCAGTCGCAGGGGACATCGAACCAACCATTCCGACTGCCGGTCCGTGGGTAAATCTCTCGTTCGCACCGACTGCCGACATGCCGTTCAGACCGACCCCCAAACCGGCATTCCATTCGGCACCCCCTGTCGAAGGGCCGCAACGGCGACACCAACTTCTGGAACGTGAACATGGACATCGAAAGAACAGGCGCTCACTCGCGACAGACCCTCCTCCGCTACCGGAATGCGGTCCTTCTCGGTTGCACCGCGCTTGTCGCCCTCGCACCTGGCGCGGTGCTCGGTCAGGACAGCGGGAATTCCAATACGGTCACCACTCTCGCGCCGATCGTCATCCAGGGCAGCGGCCTTGATACCGACAACGACTCGAAATCGATCGTCGCGACCAAAACCATCAGTGGCAATGGCATGGCGACCGATCTTCTCGATACGCCGGCCTCCGTCTCCGTCATTACGTCAAAGGAAATCCAGGAGCGCGGCGCCCAGGATACCGAACAGATTCTGCAATATACATCCGGCGTCACGACCGACTTCTATGGCTCGGACGACCGCTTCGACTACTTCAAGATCCGTGGCTTCGATGCCTATACCTATCGCGACGGCCTGACACTCGGCGACCCCTTCGGCGGTATCCGTGAAGAGCCCTTCGCCTTCGAGCGTGTCGAAGTGCTGAAGGGCGCCAATTCCACCACCTTCGGTGTTTCCGATCCCGGCGGCGCGGTCAACTTCGTGACCAAGCGGCCGAAGAGCGAGCGCTTCGGCGAGGCCTATGTGACAGGCGGCTCGTTCGATCATCGTGAAACCGGCGTCGATTTCGGCGACAACATCACCGAGGACGATACCTTTTCCTATCGCATCACCGGCAAAGTGAAGCGCGCCGACGAGGAATATGACTACTCGCAGGACGACGAGAACTTCTTCATGGGCGGCCTGACCTGGCGCCCGAGCGCCGACACCAACCTGACTGTGGTCTATGACCATCTGGACAAGAACGGCGTTCCCGGCAGCGGCGGCCATCCGGTCGGCTCAGATTTTGCCAGAAGCCGTTTCTTCGGCGAGCCTGATTTTAACTACCGCGACGTCAACAGAAACACGCTGAGCGTCATGTTCGATCATGACTTCGGCTCGGGCCTGACCTTCAGCTCGAATGCGCGCTACAGCAATACCAAGAGCAATTTCGGCTATGCCTACATCTCGGCAACGCCGACGAACGGTTCGACCATCGCCGACCGCGCCTTCTTCGCCAATGACCAGGCGGCCGAGAACTTCATCATCGATACCCGCCTGCAATATGAGACGAGTTTCGAGGACATCGACAGCCGCAGCCTCGTCGGCCTGCAGTACAACAATCTGCGATCCGACAATGACGGCTATTTCGGCGGCGCGCCCGGCATCGACTGGACAAACCCCGTCTATACCGGCGCACCGACTTCGGTTCCGCTCTACCAGAGCCTGACAAATGACCAGAAGACCACGGGCCTCTACTTGCAGCAGGACCTGACCTTCTTCGACAAGCTGACCGCCTCAGTCGGCCTGCGCAACGACTGGCTCGACCTTCAGCAGCAGAACAACATGGCGGGCTCGACGACTGACGCCGATCTCAGCGAGTTCACCAAGCGCGCCGCGTTGAGCTACAAGATCACGGATCAGGTGGCGACCTATGTCAGCTACGCGGAATCGGTCCTGCCAGCCTCGCTGACGCTTGATCCCGAGCGCGGCGAACAATGGGAAGTCGGCGTCAAATACCGGCCCGACGAATTCCCTGCCCTCTTCAGTCTGGCAGTCTATGACCTGACCAAGAACAACATCACTCGCACAAATCCGGCGACCGGCTTCCAAGAGACGATTGGCGAGGTTCGCGTGCGCGGTATCGATCTCGAGGCCAAGGCTGAAGTCACCGACAATATCAGCCTGACAGCCGCCTATTCCTACATGGTCTCGGATATCGTCGAGAATGGCACGCTGGGCAACGAGGGCAACGAAATGTCCTTCGTGCCCAATCAAACCGCCTCGCTCTGGGTCAATTACGGCATCCCCGGCAACGGCTTCCGCGGCGACATGAACTTCGGCCTCGGCGCGCGTTATACCGGCTCCTACTACTTCAACGACGCAAACACCCAGTCGACGGGCAGCAACATCGCCTTCGATGCCGCCTTCAGCTACAAGATCCAGGAACACACATCCTTCGATGTGAATGTCAGCAACCTCTTTGATGAGAAGCATGTCGCCTATGGCGGCTTTGGCGCGGATTTCTACAATCCGGGCCGCGCGATCTATGCGACGTTGCGCCAGACCTGGTAATCGGCCGATCCCGTCCGCATCCTTGCGGGCGGGATTGTTTTTTGAGTTTTAGCGGAGCTGCTGCATCCGTCGCCAGGCAGCGGGTGTGTCGCCGGCGATGTGGCGGAAGACCTTGGTCAGATGCGCCTGATCGGAAAAGCCGAGCTGCACGGCGATATCGGCAACGGCAAGCTCGCTTTCGGTGAGTAGCCGTTTGGCATGGTCGATACGTTTGCCGAGCTGCCATTGCAGCGGCGTCTTGCCGGTCGTGTGCTTAAAGACATTGGAAAACCAGCTTTCCGACAGGCCGACCGTCTCCGCCATTTCGGCTACGGTCAGACGGCAGTCGCTCGGCCCGTCGACGCGGGCGATCAGCCTGTTCATCTGCGCCTGTGTTAGCCGCCCGTTCGGCTGTTCGGCTGCCTGCAGAGGAATATCCAGCAGACTGCTGACGATACTGCCGACGAGGCTTTCACCATAGATCTCGTGTTTCGACGGGCTGGCGACCTCGTCGACGACAAGCCGGCCAAGCGTTTCGATGGCTCCGGTATCCTGCACTTCGACCGGATTGCGCAAGGCCGTCATCGCCGCGGAATTACCGACCGAAGGCGCGAGGTATCGCAGCAGCCGGTCTTTGTGCATATGCAGATTGAGGTGCGAGAAGCGATGCGTGGTGCCGCTCGTCGTCCACATCGGCATGCCGGGCGGAACATAGACCGCTCGCGTCATAGGCCTGTAATGCTGCGGAAAATCGCCATCCCGGTTCGACATGCGGATCTGCGATGAGACCTCGCTGAAGAAAATCATGATGCGCGGATCGTCTGAGAGATAATAGCCCCTCGCCCCGGATTGACTTTCGGCTTCCCAGAAGACGCTGACGAGCCCGTCGAACTGACGCCATTTGGCCGGCGCCGTGACCCGAATGCCTTCAGTGTGCCAAACCATGGAATGCCAGAAACTCAACGTAGGGATCCATCCTTGCTCGACACGAATGACGTCGTGCCTGTCAGAAGTACGGGAAACACCCCGCTGCAGCCATTGCCCTGATGGCCATCCGTGGGCGATCGCGAGCTTTTCATACCGGCTTCTAAGCCAAAAATAACATGAGTTCAATTATCATGTTTATACAATGCAGACACAGCGTGCCCACCAATCCTTGGTGGTGATCGCGGAACCTTAAAAATCAGCTTGTCGGGACGACTGGTGCCTGAGGCTATTGCCTAAAAAACAAGGCGCCTGCCGGGGGAGGAGAGATCCAGCAGACGCCTTTTATGACGCGCGGCGGCCGAAGGAGGAGCCACCACGTAGACGCTGGCTTGGGAGGAGGTAAGCCACATCTCGGACAAAGCGACGAGGGAGGAGTTTCATCACTTCGTTGAACTGGGATGTAGGTCGATCGCTGCCGGTCTTCCAGGCATAGATTTGCAAACCTGCCATGCGCTATGCGTTAAACGAAAGGCTTAAGTGAAACGAAAAACGCGCCCCCTTCGTCAGGCGAGCGCKTTAGGCATTCATTCAGAACTGGAATTAGCGACCGATAGCTGCACGTGCAACGTCACGGATGTCGACACGTGCAATACCGAGGTCATTGAGCTCACGGCTCGACATACGGCCAAGCTCAGTAACGGTTTGACGATACTTGCGCCAGTTATTGAAAGTGCGTGCGATGCTCATTTTAATCCCCTTTCCGTGGGTCCAGCGACAGCTGCCAGGTAGCGGCGCTTCGTTCGCTTTGATGAGAGATATATAATATGGGGCTGCGAGAATGAGTAGCGTTTAGACTACAGTTCACCCATGCATTAAATGCATGGCTAGGCAGACCGATGGCCTCTTCTGAGGCAATTTCCTATCCGAGAGTATAGTTGAAGGAGGCCTGGCGAAGCCCCACGTGATCCCTTAGATCCTCCGAAGCCGATCAGGGGCACATTCGATGTCTAGCTCAGTCTGCGAAACCTATCCTGGAATATGCAGTAAATCCCGTCTCGCCCATCCTCGTCCTGTCCGCCTGTTCCATCCCGCAAACGACAACAGACAGAATGCGATCCGGCCACCCATCGTCGCTCTACCTACGAGCCTTCCAGTAGACGCGGCCGAACCGATGTCCGCCCTGGAAGTCGGATCGGTGATTTCGCTGCTGGGGCTGCTCGTCTTCGCCGCCCATGAGGAGATAGTGGCCTTCGCCCCCGCGGTCGCTTCCGCCCTCGAACAGCTTCTCGCGAGGGCACCGGTCGCCCTCTGGTAGCAGCAGTGTCTCATCCTATTGTAAAGCCTGCCCGGATGACCCAAGTGCAGGCGGGCAGCGCTGGAAATGACTGATGCTCTTTAAAAATTCACGGCTGACGATCGGTGTCGTCTCCCCATGCAGGAGCGAGAGCGGCAGGACATCGACTTCGGCCTTCAGCTGGAGCTTGCGCGCCGCGCCGATGAGCTCGGCTTCTCGGCAATCTGGGTTCGCGACGTCCCCTTGAACAGTCCGACCTATCCGGATCCCGTCGGGCATTCCGATCCATGGGTGCTCCTTGGCGCGCTCGCCGCATCCACCCAGTCGATCGCATTGGCGACCGGCGCAATCGTTCTACCCTTGCGCCATCCGCTTCATGTTGCCAAAGCGGCCCTGTCGATGGACATCCTATCATCGGGCAGGTTCGTTCTCGGCCTTGGTTCCGGCGACCGTCCGTCGGAGTTCGCGGCCTTCGACCGCAATGTCGACGACCGGCGCGAATTGTTTCGGTCCCACTGGGCTGCACTCGCCAATGCGCTTGACGGCCATGTCGGCTCGCAGACAGGTGAGGACCAGTTCGATATCCGTCCGCGCAGCGGGCGTCGCATTCCACTGGTCGCCGTGGGTTCGTCCTCGCAATCACTCGAATGGATCGCCAGGAACGCCGGCGCCTGGATGACCTATCACCGGCCCCTTGGCGTACAGAAGGACCGGATAGCCCTCTGGCATGGGGCGGTACAGCGCACGAACACCGAATTCCGGGGCCTGGGTCAGGCCATGGCCCTCGATCTCCTGGATACGCCATCAGACCATATCGACGAGATCAATCTCGGATATCGAACCGGACCAGAGGGATTGCTCCAAGCTCTCGCCGCCCTCCGCAATCTTGGCGTTCACCACGTTGCCTTCAACCTGCTCGTCAATGGGCGCAAGGCTCTCACCGATCTTGAGATCATCGCACGGGAAGTTCTGCCACGGTTGCATCAGACTGCAGACCTGCAGGCGTCTCGATAGTCTCTGGGGTGGGAGGCTAGCGGTCGAAGAAATTCTGCCAAAGCTTCTCGCCAACAAGGCAGTCCGTTGTCGGCTGGTTCATCGCAATTTTGCGGGTCTGTGCCGGCGGTTCGAGCCCACTGATTTCCCAGACCAGCTTCCGGCGAACAGCAACGGCAAAATCCTCGATCTTATGGACAGGCAAAACGAAGGAGCCGGGGCCGCCGATCACGCAGTCACCGTAATATTTGTCGAGCCCCTCGGGCACATCGGATGGTCGCAGCATGATGGCAAGGCCATTGATGACGATGCCTGCGCCCAAAGCCACATCGCGGGCGGGCGTGACGGGATCCCCGGAATTGTTGGGACCATCTCCGGAAATATCGATCACTTCCCGATTGCTTTTATAGGGGCTGGCGGCAAGCATCGCGACGCCTTGAACGATCGCTGCAGATATGGATGTGCGGCGCTGGGTGGCGATCGGCCTCGCGTCCAGCTTGTCGGCGAAATCCAGCGCATCCTTTTCCGTTTCGATCACCTGCCAGTCGAGGACGGAGCCTGGTACGACATAGCCGGCCCATTCGAAATAGCTGATGGCGATCCGCCCGGTCAGCCCTCCTTTCACGGCGTCGAGGAACTCCTTGTGCCGCAGCGCTTCGACATAACCCTCGCGCTGAATGCGGACTTCTTCGTAATCCATGGAGCGGGACGTATCGACGGCCAACACCAATTCGGCGTCGACTTCGTTTTGGCTCGATTGCGCGATCGTGGCGGCGCCGCCGGACAGGCTCGCGAGTATCGCAAGTGTTGTCAGCATCATCACTTCCCATCACTGCGTTATCCTGGGAACTCTAACATAGCTTGGCGTGGCGGCGACCGCTGCCAGAGAGCATCCTGTCAATTTTCGGTGATGTCGGCTGCCCTTGAGCGAAAGGCCACATATGAGGAGCCATATCTCTGCGACCAGCTTCACCACTTGTGAAGAACTCCTAGCCATTCTGCGGGACACTTGGCGATTCGCCCAGCAATGACGGAGATAGCATGCCGCTTCTGCAATTTCCCGCCGACCGCCGCACAGCTGAGATAAGGCGCTGCGCCGAGGCCCTCCAGAACCTTCACGGCGAGGCGGCCAACCGCTTCTGGCGGTCGGAGATGGCCGGGTTGGCGGCCAATTTGAGAGAACAGGGCTGCAGCGATACTGAACTGTCGCGACAGGCCTCTCTCTTCATGGATGCAGTGCAGAGGGAGCTTCAGGTCGTCTATGCCGCCGCCGCGGAGCGATAAGAAGCACTATTTAGGAAAACGGTTGTAGAAGGATTGCGGGTCGTAAACGCACTCGTAGTCGAGCACGCACATCTCCCCGTTGGCGGCCCGCAATCTGGCCACACTATATTTGTCGCCTAACCGGCACTGCGCAGGCGGGTATCGGAAGCTTCTGCCACCTATGCCCATGCGAATAAAGACTGCCTTTTTCTGCTGGATAATCTGCGCAAGCTCGCGGCAGGAATGGTCGCGGGCATTGACCTCCACAGCCTCGACGGCAAAGGCTGCCGTGGGGAGCAAAACAGCGGCTGCTATAATCAAACTTCTCATAGGACCTCCTGATGCGGGCGGGTTAACAGCAGCGCCTGCGACCTTCAATCGCAACATCAGCGCTGCTGGCGCGCGATAAAGGTAGGATTTGGGCGGACGGCAAACCAGATCGATCCATCCACATTGAAGACGCGCTGGGCTCAGATCTTGCCACGAGTGGCAAAGACCAGCGTCTTCAATTGCTCTTCGTCATGCACGCCCTGACGGTAGAGTTCGATGATGATCGCCGCCGAACGGCTCACCTCCTCATCGTCATCGGCAAGCCCGAACTCGGCCTTCAACACATCCAGCACATTCTGGCATTTGGCGAGGTCAACCGACGTCAGTGCTTCGTCGCGAGGCTTGATGTGACGGCTGATCATGATGCGTTCCCACGTTGGAGCGGACAGGTTTTTGGCACAGATATTTCTACCGCGCTTCAATCGACAGCGACAGATACCCAGCGTCGAAGCCGGCAATCTTCTGCAGCTTGTCCCAATCGAGAATGTTGATCACCCTCCCCTCCCAGGTAAAGGCCTTTTCTTTCCTGAGCGACTGCAGCGTCTTGTTCAAGTGAACCAGAGAAACGCCGAGAACGTCTGCCATGGCGTTCTGCGTCAGCGGCAGCTGGAAGCTCGGCCCGTTCGTCCGGCGCACCGTGCGAAGCCGCATGTAAAGTTCACAAATGAGATGGGCGATATGCGCCTTCTTCGAGCGGCGCCCCATGGCAACGATCCATTCGCGGTGCACCGCCCCGTCCACCAGCGTATCAAGCCACAACAGGCGCGTCAGATGCGGATTGGTTTCCGTGATCGCCTTCAGTTCCTGATGATCGACCGAGGCGATTCGACAGTTGGAGACCGCCAGAATACCGTGATCCACCACTTTCAATGGGAAGGCATGCAGATCGACGAAATCGCCGGCAACCTGCAACGCGGTGATTTGCCGGGTGCCATCCTCCAGAACCTTGTAGCGGGCAGCAAATCCATCTAGCAGCAGTGTCGAATGATTGGGCCTGCTTCCCTCGGATACGACGTCTTCACCCGCGGCCACAGATCTTTCCCGGCCGACAATCGAGCGTAGGAGCTCGATCTCGGCTATGGAAAGCACATCATGACTCTCCAGATTGAGAAGGAGCGGCTCGATCACGAACGGCTCTCCCCGTCTGAGACGAAAGCGGAAAAACGACGATTTGCGGTGTGGCTACAGGAGTGAAACAATTTGGACGGGCACTTCATGATGAAATATTTCAATGGGGTGAGCAGATGGCCCGATACTTTTTCGACCTTCACAATGGTGACGGCCCGATCAGGGACAACGAGGGAATGGAACTGGCGTCGTGGGCCGACGTGTTGAGAGAAATGGCCCGAATCCTTGTCGATATTGCACGCGATGAGTTGCCGGCCGGAGAAAGGACGATCATATCACTGACGGTGCGGTCCGAAGAACGGCCGATCTCGGTGGCGAGCCTTGCCTTCTCCAACGAATGGCTAGAGTGATTCCGTCCCTCAAGAAGCGGGCTAACCGGTGAATAGCTGGTGGTTACTGCCAAATTCGCGCCCCCTGACATGACATGCATGACAATACATGTCGCGGGACCATAGCTGGCGGTCTATTCGCCAGCATTTAAATTTGACACAACAGACATCCAACCCCGCAGATGTCTGCGCAATGCGGCAAGTCCCTTTGCCGTGTTGATGAAAGAGCTCGCACGCACCACCTCGCGATCCCGGATGAAACAATCCCTCGACGCGACCTTTCGCTCCCGAAGCAGGGAGAAGGCGACGATCAACGACCTCTGATACAAAAATGCCGTCATAACGTTGCTGCTTTCGACAGCAGGAGCCTTGCGATGGGATGACGGGGCGTGGGTCTACTTCGCCGCCGTGACGCGCCAAACCGTATTGCCAACGTCATCGGCAATCAGCAGTCCTCCGGACTTGTCGACAGCCAGTCCGACCGGCCGGCCATGCGTCTGGTCGTCGCCCTGAAGGAAGCCTGTAACGACATCCTGTGGATTGCCGTTCGGCTGGCCGTTCTGGAAGGGCACGAAGACAACCTTGTAACCATTGAACTCATGGCGGTTCCAGCTTCCGTGTTCGCCGACGAAAGCGCCGCCCTTGTATTGCGCCGGCAGGTTGTCGCCCGTGTAAAAGGCCATGCCGAGCGGCGCGACATGCGAACTCAGCGAATAATCAGGGACGAGTGCTTTTGCTACGAGATCCGGCCTTTGCGGCATGACGCGCGGATCGACATTCTGGCCGAAATAGCTGTATGGCCAGCCATAGAAGCCGCCCTCCTTGACGGAGGTCATATAGTCGGGAACAAGATTCGGGCCAAGCTCGTCCCTTTCGTTGACAACCGTCCAGAGTGCGTGGGTCTGCGGCTCCCAGCTGAGACCATTGGGATTGCGCAGGCCATCGGCAAAGATCCGGAAGCTGCCGGTCTGCCGGTCAACTTCCAATATGGCGGCGCGGTTCTTTTCCGCCTCAATGCCATTTTCCGTGATGTTGCTGTTCGAACCGACGCCAGCGTAGAGCTTGTTGCCGTCTTCGCTGGCGACAAGGCTCTTCGTCCAGTGATGGTCGATCGGCCCGCCGGGGAGCTCGGTCAGCACGGTGCCGGGCTCTGCGATCTTCGTCTCGCCGGGCTGATAGGGATAGCGCCTGATGGCATCGGTATCGGCGACATAAAGATCATTGCCGACAAGAGCCACACCGAAGGGTGAATTGAGACGGTCCAGGAAGGTTTCCTTGACTTCGGCAACGCCGTCTCCATCAGCATCCCGCAGTAACGTGATGCGATTGCTGCCTTCGTTACTGGAGCCGCCGCCAGAAGTCGCCATGGATTCAATCCAGCCCATAATAAGATCTTTGGGCCGCTTGATCGATGCGGCCGGCGGCGCGATGGATTCGACCGCCAAGACGTCACCGTTCGGCAGCACATAAACCGAGCGCGGATGTTTCAGCCCCGTTGCCAGCGCCTTGATCTGCAGTCCGTCGGCAACCTTCGGCGTCTCGCCCTCCTTCCATCCAATGACCGAGGCGACATGCATCGGCGGAACGAGATATTGCGACTGTTCCGGCAACTTGGCATTGGGGCCGATTTCGCTCATCGGATCGGGCTCGTTGTCGCTGCATGCCACGAGAAGTGCGCCACTGCTGCACAGGAAGGTTAAGGCCAAAGCGCTGGAGCGTAAAAAAGCAGGAGAGCGGGTCATCATTCGAGCCCTCCGGTACGCTGGCGCAGAACGGTCGAGCCGAGCCAGGCATTGATCACGATCAGCACAGTTGTGACGATCGAGAGTATCAGTCCTGTCGGCACAACAGATGTCCAGGCATCGCGGCTATGAATGAAGGCGTTGAAGAGCGATAGCACGAAGGCCGCTACATTGCCGATGAGGTAAAGCCAGCCCACCCCGCTGCGCAGCGGCAGCCGCCCGATGAAGATGTCGATCAATATCGCAATCGCGGCCAGTCCGCCAAGCAACAACCCGAAGGCTAGAAGCCAGGCGGAGAAATTGCTCCACATCATCTCCGCCGTTCGCCAATAGGTGATGTCGGTCAGCAGCGCGCCGACAAGGCAGGCGGCAGAAAAATGCAAGGGGACCGAGCGCAGGGGTGGCGCCACGATGGAGGGATAGGAGCGCTTAGTCGAAGACGTCATGATCTTGATCCGTAAAGGTCGCCCAGCGTCTGCTTAACCTTCACCACCTGCAATTGTTCCCGCAAGTGCAGCGCCAAAAGGGGGTTGCGGCATTTTGACCGGAACCGAAGTCGATGATCCGGCGTTGGTTTCAGGTTTTCAAAACGAAAGGCATTGCTGTGCCCCAAAACCAGCCCGCCCCAACCAGGCAAGAGCAACCTTCCGATCCCGCAAGAAATGAAGCTCCGGCCAAGGCCGTCGGGAAGGACGAGGAAACCGAGAAGCGCCCTTCCATCATCAAGCGCCATCCGTTCGCGACGCTTCTCATCGTGCTTGCGCTGATTGCTCTTGCTGTCGCTGGTTATTTCATCTGGCTCATCTATTTCCATCCCTATGAGACCACAGACGACGCCTTCATCGATGCCCGCAGCTTCTCGGTCGCTGCCAAGGTTTCGGGTTATGTCTCGGATGTTCCCGTCTCCGACAACAAGCATGTCGACGCCGGCGCAGTCATCGCCAAGATCGATCCCCGCGACTACCAGATCGCGCTGGATCAGGCGCACGGCCAGGTCGACGTCACAAAGGCTGCCATTTCCAGTGCCGAAGCGCAGATTGCCGCCGCAGCCGCAGCGATCGACGAGGCCAGGGCGCAGCAGATCTCGGCAGAAGCCGCCCTTCAGTATGCGCAGGATGAAAACGACCGGCAGCAGCAATTGGTGAAAAGCGGCGCCGGCTCCGAGCAGGCCGCACAGCAGGCAGCGTCCACGTTTCGCCAAAACAAGGCAAGTACCGCTCAGGCGCAGGCAAGCGTCACCTCGGCCATCAAGAACAAGGCGGCCGCCGAGGCGCAGCGAGCAAGCGCCGTCGCCAGTCTGCATCAGGCGGAAGCCCAGGTCGAAACCGCCGAACAGAACCTGAGTTATACGACGATCACGGCCGCGCAGCCGGGCAGTGTCGTGAAGCTCAGCGGGTCCAAAGGGCAGTATGTTCAGGCGGGACAGGCAGTCTCCATGTTCGTGCCCGACGAAATCTGGGTAACGGCCAATTTCAAGGAAACCCAATTGACGGATATGCGCGCGGGCCAGCCTGTCGATGTGACGATCGACGCCTATCCGGATCATGTCCTTCGTGGCCGCGTCGATTCCGTCCAGCCCGGTTCGGGCACCGCCTTCTCGCTGCTTCCAGCGGAAAATGCCACCGGCAACTATGTGAAGGTGACCCAGCGTGTGCCGGTCAAGATCGTCATCGACAACTGGCCGAGGGACGTTGCGATCGGTCCCGGCATGTCCGTGGTGCCGACCGTGACCGTACGGCCAAGGAACTGACATGAGTGACGCCACAACGGCCGATGGCAGTCCCACATTGGGTGCCAGCGTTACCAATCCATGGCTGATTGCGCTCGTCGTTTCTCTCGCCACCTTCATGGAAGTTCTGGATACGACGATCGCCAATGTGGCGTTGCGCTATATTTCCGGCGGGCTTGCCGTTAGCGCCGACGAAGCCTCGTGGGTCGTAACGACCTATCTCGTCTCCAACGCCATCATTCTCGTCGCCAGCAGCTTCATTGCCAAGCGTTACGGCAGGCGGCGCTTTTACCTCCTGTGCCTTGCAACCTTCACCATCGCCTCTCTCTGCTGCGGTCTTGCGTGGAATCTGCAATCCCTGCTGATTTTCCGGATGATCCAGGGCTTTGCGGGGGGCGGCATGGTGCCGATCTCCCAGTCGATACTGGCCGATTCCTTCCCGCCATCGAAACGCAGCCAGGCGTTTGCCCTGTTTGGCGTCGCCGTGGTCGTCGCTCCAGTGGTCGGGCCGACGCTTGGCGGCTATCTCTCGGATAATTTCTCCTGGCACTGGTGTTTCCTGATCAACGGACCGGTCGGCCTCTTTGCCTTCATCCTCGTCTACTTCCTCGTGGACGAACCGGATACATTGCGTCAGGAACGCGAGCGCATGCGCCGACAAGGCGTGCGTTTCGACATAATCGGCTTCCTGCTGGTCGCGACCTTTCTCGGGGCGCTCGAACTGGTTCTTGATCGCGGCCAGACGGAGGACTGGTTCGACTCGAACTTCATCATCACCATGACGGCCGTCTGCGTTGCAGCTTTTGTGCTTTCGATTCCATGGCTAATGAACGCTGCCAACCCCGTCGTCGACGTCCGATTGCTTGCAAGCCGGCAATTCGGTTCCTGCTTCATCGTCATGCTGGCGACGGGCGCGATCCTGATTGCCACGACCCAGTTCATTCCGCAGGTCCTGCAGCAGAACTTCGGCTATACGGCGACCTGGGCCGGCCTTGCGCTTTCGCCCGGCGGCCTGGTCACCATGTTCATGATGTTCGTAGCCGGACGAATCTCCAACAAAATCCAGCCGAAATACCTGATCGCCATCGGCACAGCGATCATTGCCGCCGCGATGTTCGACATGACGCGCCTCAATGCCGATCTGAACTTCGGTTTCTTTGTCTGGTCACGCATCTATCTCGGCTTCGGCCTGCCGCTGATCTTCATCCCGATGACCGCAGCCTCCTATGATGGCCTGCGGCCCGACCAGACGGACCAGGCATCGGCCCTCATCAATGCCGCGCGCAATACAGGTGGCTCAATCGGCGTTGCGATCGCGTCAAATGTGCTTGCCCATCGGGAACAGTGGCATCAAAGCCGGCTGGTGGAGCATATCATTCCGTCTGATCCTGCCTACAGTCATGCCCTGCAGGGCGCTACGCAATATTTTGTAGATAGAGGGACCGGAGCGATCGATGCGCAATCGCAGGCCATGGCCTGGATCGGCCAGCAGGTGCAGACCCAAGCGAGTTATCTCGCCTATATCGACGTTTTCTACACGCTGATGTGGCTRTCGCTCGCAGTTCTGCCACTCGCTTTCATCCTGCGCAAGATCGACCTTGGTGAGGGTTCGGGCCATCAGGGCGGACACTGATCTGCCTGATGTCGGCAACTTCTTGTATATCCCCTAATCTGGGGGTTCATTCGAATCGCTGCATGTACTATGTTTGTAGCGTGATATTCACACGAGACAGGTACTGATGCCCCCAGATATGTCCGGCTTTGAATGCACCCGCGGCAATGCCGTTTCCGGCAAGCTCAAGCTTTCAAGCAAACTGCCCTACTTTATCGTCGCAGGACTTGCTGTGGCCGTGTGGGCAAACTCTAGCGAACGCCCGCACGACACAGAGGTGGCAGCCAAGCAAGCTGCGCCGGCTTCGCTCGCCCGATAAGTACGGCAATGGCTCGGCCGACGATCATGGCTGCCGCGAATATGGTAAGAAGATTTATCCCTGATAAGTCATGGTCGCGCAGCGTCCCGCAGTAGACTGCTGCGGGAACCGATCAGACCGAAACCAGATCTCAAATTCTGACGCCACTGGTCTCATCAAAGAGATGCACCAGCGCCGGATCCACCGTTACGCCGATTGCCTGACCAGGGTGAACCGATCCCCTGCCCGTTTCGACGATCGTCAGTTCAGGCGTCGTCGCGGCAGTGATGAAGGTCGAGGACCCCGTGGATTCGACGACTGCGACCGGCACGTCAAAGCTCCCCTGCCCCTGATTGATAATGCCGATATGCTCCGGGCGGATGCCGGCGGTGACCCTGCGGCCGGGCTGGAGTTGATGGTCGATGGCGATATGCTGCCTGACCGTTCCGAGATCGAGCGTCAGGCTCTTTCCGTCTTCTCCGACGATTGCCGGAATGAAGTTCATCGCCGGCGAGCCGATGAAACCGGCAAMGAATTTATTGGCAGGCTTGTCGTAAAGGTCGAGCGGCCGGCCCTGCTGTTCGATGATACCATCACGCATGACGACGACATGGTCGGCCATGGTCATCGCCTCGATCTGGTCATGCGTCACATAAACCGAGGTCGCATGCAGACGATCGTGCAGTGCACGGATTTCCTTACGCATATGGACGCGCAGGGCCGCATCGAGGTTCGACAACGGCTCATCGAAGAGGAAGGCCTTCGGATGGCGGATGATCGCGCGGCTCATGGCGACGCGCTGACGCTGGCCGCCTGAGAGCTCACGTGGATAGCGCTTCAAGAGATGCGAAAGGCCTGTGGTGGCCGCGACTTCCTCGGCTGCCTTCTTCGCCTGCGCCTTTGCAATGCCGCGCATGCGCAGGCTGTAGGTGAGGTTTTCCTCAACGGTCATATGCGGATATAGCGCGTAGGACTGGAATACCATGGCGACATCGCGTTTACGCGGCGGCACGCCATTCATCAGCTCGCCGGCAATCTTCAGGCTGCCGTCGGAAATGGTTTCCAGGCCGGCCAGCGAGCGCAGTAGCGTCGACTTACCGCAGCCTGAGGGGCCGACGAGCGCGACGAATGTGCCTTTGGCGATGGAGAGATCGATGTTCTTCAGCGCATGGAAGGCGCCATAGTGTTTGTTGACACCGGCAAGCTCGATCTGAGCGGTCATTTGAGGGCTCCCGAAGTAAGGCCGGATACGATGCGGCGCTGCAAGAGAACGAAGATGGCAAGGATCGGCGTCACATACATCGTGGCGTAGGCCATGATGTTGTTCCACTCATTGGTGTTCGGCCCCATGAAGGAATTGAGGCCGACGCTTGCCGGCTGAAGCTCGGCGGCCTGGATCATCGACTTGGAATAGACGAACTCACCGAAGGCCTGCATGAAGATGAGAATGGCGCTGACCAGGATGCCGTTGCGGGCAAGCGGCAGCACGATGTTGAAGAAGGCGCCGACGCGCGAATTGCCGTCGACGAGAGCCGCCTCTTCGAGCTCCATCGGAACCGCCATGAAGGTGGCGCGCACCAGCACCACGAAGAAGGGCATGCTCTTTGCGGCAATGGCGATGATGACGGCAAGCCGTGGATAATTCAGCATGCCGATCTGCGAGAAACCGACAAAGATCGGCGTGATCATGAGCGATGCCGGCAGGACCTGCAGCATCAGAATGAGGAACAGGCCGATATCAACCCAGATGTTGCGGTAGCGGGCCAACACGTAAGCGCAGCCGACACCCAGCACGGTGATGATGAGGACCGAACCGATCGCAATCACCAGCGAATTCCAGAGATAGAGCCCCATGTTCCGGCTTTCCCAGACATAGGCGTAAGTGCTCCATTGCGGCGAAGCCGGCCAGAAGCTTGGTGGTGTGGCGAACATCTCCGAACCGCTTTTCAGCGCGGTGATATACATCCAATAGAGCGGGAAAAGGTAGATCGCCGCCATGATGATGGCGATCACGAGCATCAGGCGATTGCGTGCAGTCTCGCTCATCCGCGCACCTCGTGTCGGGTCGAGCGGACATAGACCACAGAGGCGAACATCACAAAGACGATCATGATGACGGAAATGGTCGCACCCTTGGCGAAATCATATTGGCGGAAGGACAAATCCCAGGCCCAGTATTGCGTAACGTTGGAGGAGTTGTTCGGCCCGCCCGAGGTGATGGCGGCAAAGAGATCGAACTGCTGCAGCGTGAAGATCAGGCCGAGTGCGATGATGGCGCCGATCGTTGAACGCATCATAGGCAGCGTGATGGTCCAGAAGCGTTGCCAGGCGGTGGCGCCGTCCAGCTCGGCGGCCTCATAGAGATCACCCGGAATGCCGGACAGGCCTACCGACAGAAGGATCATGTTGAACGACGTGCCGAGCCAGATATTGGCGATGATGACGGCATAAAGCGAATAATGCGGATCCGAGCGCCAGAAAATGTTGCTGGAGATGATGCCGCTTTCCTTCAGGATGAAGTTCAGCACGCCGAAATCGCCCGAGAGAATCCAATTCCAGATCGCGCCGACGACGAGGCCGGGCATCACCCAGGAGACGAGAAAGAGGCCGCGCAGCCAGGAGGCGCCGGGGAAATTGACCCAGAAGAACAGCGCCAGACCGAAGCCGATCAGGAACTGTCCGGCAATCGAACCGACAACGAAGATCGCGGTATTATAGAGGATCGGCAGCGTTTCCGGCTGCGCGAAAAGATCCGTGTAATTCTTGAAGCCTACCCACGGGCGCGAGAAGGTGCCGAGGCTGAACATGTCAACCTCCTGGAAGCTCATCACAACATTGTAGATGAGCGGCAGGCCTGCCATCAGGAACAGAAAGCCGAGCGGAAAGGCGACAAGCACGATATCGAAACCGCGGCCATCCCTGACGCTGGAAAGGATCCTTCTCATGGGTCCTCCGATGCTCCGAACGGGGCTGCCTGGACAAAGCCGGAGACAGCCCCTGCCGGGAGGAAAATATTGGACGGCCGGCAGGCCATCCGGTGATGCGGGAGATCAGCCAAGAACCGCCTTGATCTTGTCGGCAGCCTGATCAAGCGCATCCTTCGGACTCATCTGGCCGGTCAGCGCGGCCTGAATAGCATCCTGGATCGCCTTGGAGATCTTCGGCCATTGCGGATGCGGGCCGCGCGGCTTGGCGTATTTCAGCTGCTCGAGGAAGACCTTCAGAGCGGCATCCTTGAGCGGCTCGCCAGTCTCGGGGATCGAGATGTCGGAACGGGCCGGAAGCTGGCCGAAATTCTTGAACATCTTGTCGTCCTGCGAAGCGAAATATTCGAGCGCCTTGAAGGCTTCGGCCGGATGCTTGGAGGTCGAGAAGATCGCCCAGTTGAAGTCGCCCATGGCGGAAGACCGCTCAGCGCCTTCCTTCGGCACCGGCAGCAGCGTCACGCCCCAGTCGAACTTGGCTTCCTTCATCATGCGGTCCAGTTCCCAGGGACCGGAGATCGCCATGGCAGCATTACCGGAATTGAAGGTGCCGGTCGAATCCCACTGGCCCCGGGTCAGCGTATCGGGCGAGGCGAGCTTCTCGTCCATGACCGTTTTCCAGACTTCCAGCGCCTTGACGGCGCCATCGGCATTGATGTGCTCATAGCTGCCGCCGCCCATCTGCGCCCAGGGCAGGAACTGGAAGGTCCCTTCCTCGTTGGCCTTGGCCGAGAAGGCGAGACCATAGACGTTCTTGGCCGGATCGGTCAGCTTGCGAGCATCCTCGACAAGCTCGTCCCAGGTCTGCGGCGGTTTGTTCGGATCGAGGCCCTTCGCCTTGAACATGTCCTTGTTGTAGTAAAGCGCGATCGTGTTCGTCGCCTTCGGCACGCCAAAATATTTGCCGTCCCATTCGACCGATTTCAGCGGCCCGGGGAAATAATTCTCAGGCTTGATGACCTTGGAATTCTTGATCATGTCGGTGATATCAAGGAAGGCACCGCGAGACGAAAACAGCGCATGCTCGGGATTGTCGACGGCGATGATATCGGGTGCCTGGCCGGTGGCATAGGCGCGCATCGCTTCGGTAACAACGTCGTCGAACTGGATCAGGCGATATTCGATGGTGATGCCGTTATGCTGGTCGTTGAATTCCTTGACCAGGTTCGGCGCCGGCTGGATGTCCTTGTCCAGCGACCAGAGCGTCAGCTTGACGTCTTCCGCCTTGGCGGAAAGGGTAAAGAGAGACACGCCTGCAAGCGCCAGCGCGCCCAGAATTGCAAATTTGCGGATAGCCATGGTTCTCCTCCTTTGTGGTTATCCTTGCGATGGCCGGCATGTCCTCCGTGCCGGCCATAGTCACTCACACCGGATCGATGACGAAATCACCGCCCCGGGCATGTTTCAAATGGTTCAGTGCATAGACCTGGCCGGTCATTTCCAGGGCATCGCGATAGACCGGATCGTGCCAGCCTTCGATGTCGATGGAGCCGGACCAGCCGGAAAGCCGCAGTTCGGAAATTATGTCGGTCCAGTTACTGTCGCCGAAGCCCGGCGTGCGCATGAAGACGAACTTTTCCTTGCCGAAGATGCCATGTTCCTTGATCACATCCCAGCGGATCGTCGCATCCTTGCCGTGGACGTGGAAGATCTTGCTTGCCCATTTGCGGATCTGCGGCAGCGGTTCGATCAGATAGACCATCTGATGGCAAGGCTCCCATTCCAGGCCGATATTGTCGTCGGGCGTCTCGTTGAAGATCAGTTCCCAGGCATCTGGGTTATGGGCGATGTTCCAGTCGCCGGTCGCCCAGTTGCCATCCATGGCGCAATTTTCGAAGGCGATCTTGATACCCTTGTCGGCGGCACGCTTGGCAAGCTCGCTCCAGATCTGCTTGTAACGCGGCAGGCTCTCGGTCAGTGGCCTGTTTCTGACACGACCGGTAAAGCCGGCAACGCAGGTGGCGCCGAAGTGATGGGCGTTGTCGATGCAATCCTTCCAGCCTTGCAGCGTCTGCAGGTCGATGTCGGTTTCCTCAAGCGGATTGCCGAACATGCCGAGCGTCGAAATGGTGATGTCGCGATCGCCGATCGCCTCCACACTGCGCTTTCCGAGTTCGGCGAGATCCTGGCCGTTGGTGGTCTGCCAGAAAAAGGGCTCGAAGCTTTCGAAACCCATATCGGCGATCTGGGCAATGCGCTTGTCGACGCCGCCCTTGGAGGCGCTGACCATGGTACCGATGCGAATGGCTTTGGCGGGGTTGCTCACGTCATCTGTCCTTATGCTGAAATTTCGACACGGCGCCCGGTCCTGGCGCTTTCGATCGCGCCGAAGACCATGGCGAGGCTTCTGATATTGTCGGAACTGACCGTCTCCGGCCGCTTGCCCGTGCGGATCGCCTCGACGAAGCTTGCGATCACACTGGCATGGCCGTGAGTTTCTTCGGCGCGTTCCGGCGCCGGAACCTCGATCGGTGAAAAGCCATGAAGCAGGCCTGGTTCATTGCCGGAGGTAGCTGCGTTGAACCCATCCTCACCGTCCCAGGTCAGCATTCCCTTCGAGCCGACAATGCGCCATTGGCTTTCCCAGCTCGTGCGCTCGCCTTCGGCACACCAGGAACCGCGATAGGTGAAGACGACATCGTCGGAGAATTCGAAGGTGGCGTTGGCTGAAGCACCGTGGCGATACCAGGAACCCCTAGGATTGCGTTCGACACAATAGACGGCGAGYGGCTTCTTGCCTGCTACGTAGCGGGCCGCATCGAAAGTGTGGATCGCCATATCGAGCAGCAGGACATTATCCATCTCTTCGCGGAAGCCACCAAAATGCGGGGCGATAAAGAAGTCGCAATGAATGCCGGTGAGCTCGCCAATCGCCCCACTTTCGACGAAGCGACGCAGGCGGCGCACACCGGAAATGAAGCGGCGGTTCTGGATGATCGCGTGGATCTTGCCGGTCTCGGCGGCGAGATCGATCAAGGCTGCCCCTTCGGCAAGCGAAGTTGCCATCGGCTTCTCGCTGAGCACGTGACAGCCGGCCTTCATGGCTGTCGAAACAACATTGAAACGGGCGGCCGGGATGACGACGTCGAAGACGATGTCAGCCTTGGTTTCGGCAATGACGGTGGCGAGATCGCTGCCGATGCGAGCCGCGCTCAAGCCGAATTCCTCGGCGAGCTTTTCGGCGGCGGCAGGGTTGACGTCGACGAGCCCGACGATCTCGATCGCTTCGGCAAGATCAGGTGTCTCCTTGATCGCGCGCAGCCAGCCTTTGGACATAGCTCCGCACCCGCACAGAATGGCATTCAATTTCACGATTTCCTCCAGCGGTGCGTTTCAGATTTCCTCCCGAAAACGCCTTCCGTAAACGTTTACGATACTAAGCGGAAACGTTTACTGCTGTCAATGGCCGGGCATTCCAGCTAAATGCTGCGAAAAATCACAATGCGAACGGGCGCTTAGGCCAAAACCTTCGGCAATGCAGCAAAAGGTTTTTTTGAGTACCCCGCAAAATGACATCCCGCCGCTGCGGCAAACGCTTTCCGTAAACGTTTTCCCATGGCAATAAGATTGGATGGCCAGTATTCCGGAAGAAAGATCGCCTCAGATGAAAGGTATTCGTCAGCTCGCAAAACATCTCGACATATCCATCGGGACGGTTTCCCGCGCGCTGAACGGCAAGGCCGATGTCAATGAGGAGACACGCAAGCGGGTGCTGGCTGCCGCCGAAGAGTTCGGCTACGTCGCCAACCAGTCCGGCCGCAGCCTTCGTCAGGGCACGACCAACGTTATTGGCCTGATGATCGAGACCAGCAAGGAAACGGTCGAGAACAGCGACAACTTCTTCCTTGGCGTGACAGGCGGGCTGCAGAGCGTGCTATCGCGCCACAAGCTCGATCTCGTCATGCTCCCCTGCCCCAGTGACGAAGACCCTTATGAATATCTGAAGCGTATGGTGGCACGCCGGGTCGTCGATGCGATGATCATCTCCGCAACCCAACGTATCGACAAGCGAATCGATCTGCTCGTCAAGGCGAAGATCCCCTTCGTGGCGCTCGGCCGAAGCTCTTCCGGCGGCGGCAACTTCACCTGGATCGACCTTGACTTCGAAGGCGTCGCAGCCTGCGCCGTCGACCGCCTCGTTGCCAAAGGGCATCGCCGCATCGCCATCGCCGCGCCGTCGGGCGAAATCAATCTCGGTTATGTCTTCGTCGATGCCTATCGAAAGGCTGTGGAAAAGCACGGGATCAAATATGATCCGGAGCTGGTGATCCGTGTGAAATCCAGCGAACAGGGCGGCTACCAGGCGGGCGATGAACTGTTGTTGATCGAAGACAGACCGACGGCCATCATCCTGATCTACGAACTGATGGCGATCGGCCTCTTCCGCCGCCTGGTGGAAGCCGGCATTGTCCCAGGTCGCGACCTCGCGGTTATCGGTTTCCGCGAGGAACCGCGCGCCAAATTTCTGCAACCGACGCTCACCTGCTTCAGGATGTCGCTACGCGACCTCGGTGCTGAACTCGCCGAAACTCTGCTTGCGAGCATGTCTGGCTACTCGGAGATCTATCACAACGCTACAAGCAATCGGATCTGGCCGTTGGAACTCGTTCCTGGCGAGAGTGATGCTTTTGATCTGAACTGCTAAACATTCTTTTCACGTCATGAAACGAATATGCCGCCTTACGGCGGCATATTCCTGAACTGAAAAATTATTTCAGATGGTTATGCGGTGAACCAGCCGTGGAAACCGCTAGCGTCCACACCGCTCAGCACGATCGTTTCACCCTTATGAGCGACGTCAGCACCGACATACTTTACAACAGCGTCACCACCGAAGTCTGTCGAGGTCCAATCGCTTTCCACAGTGCCCACGAGTTTGAGCTTATCCATGGTCGCGTTGAACCCGTCGATAGTATCTGTGATCAGAGACTTGGCCATGTCACCGAGGTGGAATACGAACGTATCCGCGCCGCTGCTGGCGATCATGTGATCGACACCGGTGCCACCATCGACTGTCGAGGACTTCAGATGGGTGTCCGAAAGATCGATCGTGTCGCTACCAGCACCGGCCTTGATGTCAACAGTTGTGTAGCGGCCATCAACGAAACCGTTGCCGCCGTTGAAGGCAGTCGCGCCGGTGATCCCGCCCGTTCCTGCAGCGCTGCCATCCTTGAAGCCGACACCCGACTTGATCGTGATCGTATCGTTGCCGGCGCCGCTATCTACGGATACAGCGTTTACCCAGCTGCTGTCATTCGTTACCAGCGAGATGGTAACCGTGTCGTTGCCGGCACCGGTCGAAACGTTTGCACGCTTCACGTTCAGAATCTCGACAGTCGATGAGGCGTTGCCACCGAGATGGACGTCGGCCTGAACAAAATCCTTGAAATAGACATTTTCAGCACTGTCGGATTGCGCCAGTACGTTCCTGACCGAATTCCACTTGCCGACAACATCAAAGTTGAAGGAATTCGTGTTCTGATCGTAGTCGACGGCAACTTCATTGCCGGGACCTCCGACCACTACAGAATCGACGTCAAAAGTCGATCCGCTGGGGCTTGTCGTTTCATGATGCTCGGTGCTGCCGTCAAGAGCGTTGGAATTCTGGGCTTCGATGCTCAGAAGGTCCGAAACGTTAGAGGCGCCACCGTTACCGAATGTGACTGTAAAACCTGCCATGAGTGTTCTCCATTGCTTTTTCGAATAAAGCTTTTAGTTGCGACGCCCGATTCACTAACTTCAGCAGTTACAAACGCCTAACTTAACTAATAGATAAGCATAAGATTTTGGCAAGTCTGTAACAGTGACGAAAGAGATATTTGGTCGGACCGTTTTTGGGACAATGATAGGCTTCCTGAATTTACTCTTCGCGAAACGCCAGTCTCAACCTGTCCTTGAAAGGTTTGGCAAAATACGAGATGACCGTCCGGTCGGCGATCTTGATAAAAATTTCGGCAGGCATGCCCGGATAAAGGGATCCTTCGGAAAGATTCTTCAGAGTGGCCATGTCCGGCGTTATGCGCAGCGTATAAAATGTTGCACCGGTTCGCGGGTCGGTCTGAAGGTCCGGCGAGATGACGGAAACCTGGCCTGCAATATCAGGCGTCGTTGCCTGGTTGAATGCCGTAAACCGAATATCGACCGGCTGTCCCTTATAAATCTGGTCGATATCCTTCGGTGCGATGGTTGCCTCGACCTGCAATTCGTCATGCTCCGGGACGATGAGCATCAGAACCTCACCCGATTGCACAACCGCATTGATATTATGAACGCTGAGTTGATAAATGCGGCCGGCAATCGGCGCCCGAATCTCCAGGCGAGCGAGTTGATCCTTTGTTGCGGCAAGCCGCTCCTCATATTCCGCGATACTCGCCTCGACGGAGGTCAGATCCTTGGAAACCTCCGATTGCCGGTCCTCGTCTAGCTGCAAGAGCTGGAGATCGAGTTCACCGATCTTGCCTTCGGTTTGCGCGCGAGCCGCAATACCCTGCCCCAATTGCCCCTCAAGCTCTGACTTGCGTCGCTTGTAGTCATTGAGCCGCTGCTGCGTGGTCAACCCCTTCTTGAAAAGCGTATCGACTTTCTCAATGTCCTCATCAACCAGCTTGACCTGATCGGAAATTGCATTGATCTGGACCGTCAGGCCATCGACTTCGTCATTCAGTTGCTGCTTGCGGGTCGCGACCTGTCTCTTCATCCCTTCAAGCGCATTCTTGCGGCTGGTAAATAGGTTCTGTTCGCTTGCAACCAGCGCTGTTGCCGACTTGGACGTCGTGAGATCCGACAATTTTTCGGGAACCATCAATTCGGATGCACGGGACGCCTCTGCCTGCAATCTCGCACGGCGCGCATAGAGCTGCGCGAGCGTATTCTCAGCGATCGAAAGATTGGCCTGCACAACTGTTCCATTCAACCGGACGAGCACTTGATTGGCATTTACCCTATCGCCTTCTTTCACGTCGATTTCGCTAACTATGCCACCAGTAAGATGCTGGATCTTCTTCGTGTTGCCCTCGACGATGACACGGCCAGAAGCGATAACCGCACTGGAAAGTTCGGTGGTCATCGCCCATCCGAAAATGCCGACGACCAAGCCAAATGCCAATAAAATGACCGCCGCGATCTGCTTGGCAAGCGGAAATTTTGCTATATTTCGTAAACGCATAGCGGCCTCATCATACATCGTTGGCGGCCGATGATGACCCGGCATCTTCGATTGCTCGCGGCTGATGGTCGGATGTGACCGGCCGGATATTCTGACGCAGCACCTGCCCGAAAATCTCTTCTTTCGTGCCGAACCGCTGCAATCTTCCGGCAGCAATAACCGCAACCAGGTCCACGTTGGCAAGCGCGCTTGGCCGATGGGCAATAACAATGACAATGCCGCCCCTTGCCCTGATATTGGCGATCGCGTTGCTGAGAGCGTTTTCGCCTTCAGCGTCGAGGTTGGAATTCGGCTCATCCAGCACGACCAGGAATGGATCCCCATAAAGCGCGCGCGCCAGCGCAATGCGCTGCTTTTGCCCCGCGGAAAGCGCTTCGCCGTTGGAACCGATCTTGGTCTTGTAGCCATCCGGCAAGTTCAGGATGAGGTCATGAACATTCGCCGCTTTCGCCGCATCGATAATCGAGGTGGCGGTCGCGTCAGGCCGGAAACGAGCAATATTCTGCGCCACTGTACCGGCCATCAGCTCGACGGTTTGCGGCAGATAGCCGAGATATTGACCAAGCTCGTCCATATCCCATTGGTCAAGGCTTGCACCATCAAAGCGCACTTTGCCGTGACGTATTGGCCAAGCGCCGACAATGAGACGGGCAAGCGTGGACTTTCCGGACGCACTCGGTCCAATCACCCCGAGGGCGCTTCCAGCGTGAAGCTCAAAGGAAACGTCCATCAGCGTGGGGGCGGACGCGCCGGGCGGTGAACCGGTTAGATTCTCAACCGAGAAGGTGAATGCCGGCCGGGGCAAGGACAGGGCCGCCTCCGTTTCCGGCGCGATTTCAAAGAATTTCTGAAGGCGCTTCCAGCCCTGCCGGGCCGATGTGAAGCCGCGCCAGTTACCGATCGCCTGTTCCACGGGAGCGAGGGCTTTTGCCGACAGGATCGAGCCGGCGATGATGCTACCCGCCGTGGCGTCACCATTGACCACTAGAATTGCCCCCACGGCCATGACGCCGGACTGGATGATCATGCGCGCAACGCGCGACGCAGCACCGTAAACGCCCAAGATATCGGCGCCTCGCCGGCTCTGCCGTTTGTACCGGCCGTGCAGATCACGCCATATCACCATCATAGTGCCTGACATGCCCATGGCCTGAATGGCTTCCGCGTTACGGACGCTACCACCTGCAAACATGTTGCGTTGGCCACGGGCACCCGCAGCGCTCTCATTCAGAGACGCGGTAGACCAGTTCGTCAGCACCGTTATGGCGACCAGGATGACCGCACCGATAAGAACGCTGACGCCGATCCAGGGGTGCAGCATAAAACAAATGAGCAGGTAAAATGGCAGCCATGGAAAATCGAACAGCGCATTGGGGCCGTTGCTCGACAAAAACCCACGAATCTGGTCGAGGTCAGAAAGTGCCTGCAGACCGTCGCCCCTGACCTCTCCGGAGAAGGGCATTTTGAGCAGCGCCTTATACATGCGCCCTTCCAGTTGCTGGTCCAGAATGTCTGCGACGCGGGTCAGCATTTGACCTCGAACCACGTCGAACCCCATTTGAAACGCGTAAAGCAATAGGACAAGGGCACAAAGAGCAATCAGAGATGGTATGCTTTTGCTCGGCAGGATGCGATCATACACCTCGAGCATGAACAGTGAACCGGTCAAATGCAGCAGATTAATAAACCCACTTGCAATCGCAACAGCAAGGAACGCATGCCATGTTCGCGCGAGGGACACTTTATATATCAACCTGTTTATCAAGATAATGCATTACGCAGTTTCTGATACACAGGTTTACTGCATTGGAAAAGTCATCCAATGTTCATTTTAGGGGTCGCCGCTATCAACGCGTTTTTGTTTGGGAGCTTTACAACCGCTAATGAAGTATATCGCCCTATACAATTTCGCCATCAGCGCAGGCCCCGCAATAACCTGCATCAATCGGAAATGATCCGAGAATCGGCGAGATAACTATCGCTTTGAGACAGTTGCCTTTATGCAGCCGCGTATTTTCCCCGGATTCCTTCAATCCAGGCAAAACTTAAAAGGCACTAAAGTTCATACCATATCCGCGGGTTGTCACCCGACTGGATCATCAGCCAGCGAAGATCCGTATCCTTCCACGTCTTGATCGCGTTCGTCCGGTTATCGAGCACCAGATCACCGTGATCGGTCTTGACGACGAGAACCGCGTGGCCTTCGCCATAAGGCGTCTTTGCAATAGCGATACGCAGTGCCTTCGGCGACCAGCCCATCGCAATCAGATGGTCGCGCTTTGTCAGCGCGAAATCCTCGCAGTCGCCCGACTTCACGTTCACTTGCCAGACATCGCCCTGACCAGGCAAATCGTTGACCGGACGGATTGTGCGATTGACGGAGGCGTTGATGGCGCGAAGCTGCTTGTCTGCAAAGACGCTTAAAGAAACTTCGGAAGCACCGCCGCGAGCAGCGCACTCGTTCGGATTTTGTGCGCAAAACATCACATGCGCGAAAGGCGCGGCAGTCCGGCGCTTCTCAGAAATATAACTAACCGCCGGTGCCGTCTTCAGACCGCGAGCGAAACCGCCGGGACCAGCTGCCTGGGCAGGCTGAATCGTAAACAGAGATGCAAGCGCCACCGCCGTAACCAGTGCATGCTTAAACATTTTCGTACCCCGTTTCGCGACCGCCACGCGGTCGATATATCCATGCCGGTT
This sequence comes from Rhizobium sp. P1_E6, assembly GCF_056405875.1. Classification (NCBI taxonomy): domain Bacteria; kingdom Pseudomonadati; phylum Pseudomonadota; class Alphaproteobacteria; order Hyphomicrobiales; family Rhizobiaceae; genus Rhizobium; species Rhizobium sp. P1_E6. The sequence goes on from NZ_JBFUBG010000027.1 coordinate 67,147, forward strand.
GGAACCCGGCTTTTGGTCCTGCGTCCGAAACTCTATCCAGCTTCGACCGATGATCAGGATGATACGGGGGAGGAATCTCCTTCGCTTTAAACCAATCGGAACAATTTTAACGGAACGCGCTTTTCGGGG
>NZ_JBFUBG010000028.1:0-66987 GCF_056405875.1 Rhizobium sp. P1_E6
GATAGCCCGGATTTCACACACCGCGTCGCCAAGCGCGTGCGTACCGCGCTGCCTGATCTGCCTGTCGTCAACTATGTCTGTCCGAGTGTCTGGGCATGGAAGGAATATCGCGCGCAACGCATGCTCGCCTATGTCGATCATGTGCTAGCGGTGCTTCCTTTCGAGCCGGCGGTGATGCGGCGTCTCAACGGACCTGCGACCACCTATGTAGGCCACCGTCTCGTTGCCGATACAACACTTCTGGAGACCCGACGCCTGCGTGCTGGCCGGCAGCCCGGTAACGGTGCGATCCTGCTCCTCCCTGGTTCGCGTTCGTCAGAAATCAGGAAGCTTTTGCCTTATTTCGAAGCCGCCGCGAACGAGTTCGTTGCCCGCAATGGTGCGAAGCGCTTCATTCTGCCGACTGTGGCGCACAGGGAAACCCTCGTGCGAGAAATGACAGCAGGCTGGGCGGTAAAGCCTGACATCGTCGTCGGCGCTGAAGCGAAATGGAAAGCCTTCACCGAAGCCGATGCGGCCATGGCGGCGTCCGGCACCGTGATCCTGGAGCTGGCGCTTGCCGATGTCCCCGTCGTTTCCGCCTACAAGGTCGACTGGATCATGCGCATGCTGACATCAGGCATCAAGACCTGGAGCGGCGCCCTGCCCAATCTGATCGCCGACTACGCGGTCGTGCCCGAATATCTGAACGACATCGTTCGCGGCGCAAGCCTCGCGCGCTGGATGGAGAGGCTGTCAGCCGACACCTACCAGCTCAAGGCGGTGAAGGAAGGCTACGATCTCATCTGGCAGCGTATGCAGACGGAAAGGCCGCCTGGCGAGCATGCGGCGCAAATATTGCTTGATGTTCTAGCCAACAAAAAACCCGGCCATTCCTGACCGGGTTTTCTTTTGTCTATGAAGTCAGCGCTTAGCGCTTGGAAACCGGCACGTAGTCGCGCTTCGGTTCGCCGATATAGAGCTGGCGCGGACGGCCGATACGCTGTTCCRGATCTTCGATCATTTCGTTCCACTGCGCGATCCAGCCGACGGTGCGGGCCAGAGCGAAGAGCACGGTGAACATGGTCGTGGGGAAGCCCAGGGCCTTTAGCGTGATGCCGGAGTAGAAGTCGATGTTCGGATAGAGCTTCTTCTCGATGAAGTACGAGTCGGTCAGCGCAATGCGCTCCAGTTCCATGGCGACTTCGAGAAGCGGATCGTCCTTGATACCGAGTTCGCCGAGAACTTCATGCGTGGTTTTTTGCATGATCTTGGCGCGCGGGTCATAGTTCTTGTAGACGCGGTGACCAAAGCCCATCAGGCGGAACGGATCGTTCTTGTCCTTGGCGCGGGCGATATATTCCGGAATGCGGTCGACAGTGCCGATTTCCGTCAGCATGTTGAGGGCTGCTTCGTTAGCGCCGCCGTGAGCGGGGCCCCAGAGGCAGGCGATGCCGGCGGCGATGCAGGCGAACGGGTTTGCGCCCGAGGAGCCGGCGAGACGAACCGTCGAGGTCGAAGCATTCTGCTCGTGATCGGCATGCAGGATGAAGATACGGTCCATGGCGCGTGCGAGCACCGGATTGACGACATATTCTTCGCAAGGAACGGCAAAGCACATGCGCAGGAAGTTGGACGCGTAGTCCAGGTCGTTCTTCGGGTAAACGAAGGGCTGGCCGATATGGTACTTGTAGGCCATGGCGGCAAGCGTCGGCATTTTGGCGATCATGCGCAGGCTGGCGACCATGCGCTGGTGAGGATCGGTAATGTCGGTGGAGTCGTGATAAAATGCCGAAAGCGCACCGACGCAGCCACACATGACGGCCATCGGATGTGCGTCGCGGCGGAAGCCGGTGAAGAAGCGGCTCATCTGCTCATGCACCATGGTGTGGTGCGTGACGCGATAGTCGAAATCCTTCTTCTGAGCGGCGGTCGGCAGTTCGCCGTAGAGCAGCAGGTAGCAGGCTTCCAGAAAGTCGCCGTGCTCGGCAAGCTGCTCGATCGGGTAGCCGCGATGCAGCAGAACGCCCTCGTCGCCGTCGATATAGGTGATCTTCGATTCACAGGATGCGGTCGACGTAAACCCGGGGTCGTACGTGAAGGAAGCCGTGTTTTTGTAGAGTGCACCGATATCGATCACGTCTGGTCCGACCGTGCCTTTTCGCACGGCGAGGTCGACTGATTTGTCACCGATTTTGATTGTAGCGCTTTGATCCGTCATGCTGATCCTCCGGGGTGGCGGTGGCGCCGCAAAAGCGCCATAAGGGTTAAGCGTCCTAAGCGATAGCTATATGATCGCGAAGCTAATGCCAAGTTACCGTGACGCCATTTTGTGCATCGCGGCATCATCTTTTAGGCAGTGCAGCGATGAGCCTCACGCATATCAGAACACCATGATTTGACTGGATTTTTGCTGCCGCAAATTTTCCTCGTATTTCAATCGATTATTGTTTGCGCGTTTTGATCTGAGGTTGCATTCTGCCGATCTCCGGGGGCGGGTCCAAGCGAATATGACGGGGTTCGATACAGCAGAACGGCATGTGCAATCCATTGATGCAAAGATGGATTTTGCCGATGCCGCACCGCGCGCCATTGTGACGCAACTGGCAAGGACGCAGGCTACGGTTCCGTTTCAGTGGCGGCTGATCGCCGTTGCGAAACGACACATCCGATCGTCTGTCCGCATGGCGGTCGAAGAGGCTGGCTACGGTCGCCTCATTCTTTTTTCGCCGGTCTTCCTTGGTGCGGGTGCCGCGACCTGGTTTCTGGCAGCTTCGGATTTTCCGGCTGTCTCGCTTGGTCTCTGCCTTTTTGTCGTCCTCGGTGCCGTCGTACTTTGCGGGTATGGCCGGCCGAAATTGCGGGCGACGCTCTCTGCTCTGCTTCTCTTTGCCGGCGGAATGCTTTCGGCACAGGTCGAAACATGGCGGGCGCAGACCCTGATCCTCGATTCAGCCGTAACGACAACGGTAACAGGCAGGATCGAGCGCCGCGAAGGCGACGGGCGGGGGCGCTGGCGTTACATTCTTGACGTCACCGGAACAGACGCGCCGCAGATCAAGCGTCCGCCTAAACGCATTACAGTGCTCGTGAGAGGCGCCGCGCAGCCTTTCGAGCTTGGCGACGTCATCGAGGGCAGGGCGCGTCTCACGCCTCCGGCAGGCCCCGCACTTCCCCACCTGAATGATTTTGCTTTCAGTGCCTATTTTGACGGCATCGGCGCCAACGGCTTTTTCTATGGCGCGCCGAAAAAGCTTGCCTTGCAGCCACAGCAAGCGGGCTCGGTCGGTGAGGCGACACTCGAATGGCTCTATCGCCTCAGGAGTGGCATCGGCGATCGCATACGCTCCACCCTGCCGGGCGATACCGGCGCCTTTGCCGCTTCGCTTGTCACCGACGAGAGACGGGCGATCTCGGATGACACGACGGACGCGCTGCGGCAGTCCGGCCTTGCCCATATCGTCGCGATCTCCGGTCTCAATATGGCGCTTTCCGCCGGCATCTTTTTTGTCGGCCTGCGCGTCGTCCTTAGCCTTTTTCCCGGCATTGCCCAGGCGTGGCCGACCAAGAAAATCGCGGCGGCCGGTGCGCTCGCGGCGGTGACGGCCTACTATCTGATCTCCGGCTTTGCCGTCTCCGCCGAACGTGCCTTCATCATGATGGCCATCATGCTGGTTGCCGTCTTCTTTGACCGGCCATCGATCAGCCTCAGAAACGTGGCGCTATCCGCTCTTGTGATCCTTGCGATCTCGCCATCGGAGGTGCTGGGGCCGAGCTTCCAGATGTCCTTTGCCGCAACACTTGCCCTGGTCGCCGGCTACGATCTCTGGAAAGGCCGGCCGATGTGGGAGAATGTCTTTGCCAACCTGCCGGTCATGAAGCCCCTCTTCGTGGTCGGCGGTTTCTTTGGTGGCATTTTCCTGACGTCGCTGATTGGCGGCTTCTCTACCGCGCTGTTTTCGATCGAGCATTTCCACCGGCTGACAGCCTATGGCCTGCCGGCAAATCTCGCGGCCATGCCGGTGATTTCCTTCATCGTCATGCCGGCTGGGATGCTGGCGATGCTGCTGATGCCCTTTGGCCTGGACGGCTGGGCATGGCATGTGGCAGGCTTCGGGCTGGATCTGGTGATTACAATCGCAAAGACGGTATCGAGCTGGGGTGGCAATATCGATGTGGGCCGTTTGCCGGGTTGGTACTTCCCGACGGCTGTTTTCGGTTTTCTGCTGCTGACCCTCCTCAGAACTCGACTGCGGCATATCGGAACGGCAATCGTCGCTCTCTCCACGCTTGCTGTCGCGGCGCTGCCATCAGAGGCAATGCCCGACATCGCCATTGCCGAAGACGGTAGCCTCGTTGCTGTTGTCGATGGAGAGGCGATAGCTTCGAACCGCGAAAAGCCACCCGCCTTCATCTTCGAACAATGGCAGCGGGCGCTTGCCATCGAAGAGCACAGGAAGCCAGTCATGCTGGAAGCTGCCAACAGGCCCACTGCGCCCGAAGGCAAAAGACTGCAGCTCTCGCGGGATCAACAGAATGAAGCCAGAGAATCGATAAGACGTGTCGCGATCGGTTCGCCGTCACGGTTCTCGTGCCTGAAAGGTGCCTGGTGCGCCATCATGCTCGGCAATGGAAAGAAACTGACGGTTATCGACAATGCAGCCTATCTGGGCCCTGCCTGCGATACGGCCGATATCGTCGTCACCCCTGTCCGTCTGCGTCTTGACGGCTGCCGATCCGGAGCTCTGCTCTTTACCGGCGAAACATTGCGCAAGACAGGCTCGATCGAGCTTCGTTTCACAGATGGCGGAGTTGCGGTTGCCGCTACATTCGACGCATTACCACGGCCCTGGATGCGCCACCGTGCCTATGACTGGCGTAGCGACACATTCGCTGATGTTGACCGGTCACCGGTCAGTGATAGCGACGAATGAGGCCGACGAGCTTGCCCTGGACCTTGACGCGATCCGGCGGGAAAATGCGGGTCTCGTAAGCGGGGTTTGCGGCTTCGAGCGCAATCGATGCGCCCTTGCGGCGGAAGCGCTTGAGCGTCGCTTCCTCTTCATCGACGAGTGCGACGACGATGTCACCCGGATTGGCCGTGCTACCGTTGCGGATGATGACGGTATCGCCATCGAAGATGCCGGCTTCGATCATCGAGTCGCCACGAACTTCGAGCGCATAATGTTCGCCGGAGCCAAGCATATCGGCGGGAACGGTGATGTCATGGGTGTTGTTCTGGATTGCCGAAATCGGCACGCCGGCAGCGATGCGCCCCATGACCGGCACGGAAACCGAATTGCCGTTGTCGGCCGCAGGTGCTGACTTTGCCGCGGCGGGAGGCGCAACAGGTTGCGGCTTGCCGAGGCTGCCTTCGATGACGCTTGGTGAAAAGCCGCGCCTTGGCTGTAGGCTCGAGCTGTAGGCTTCCGGCAGCTTGATGACTTCGAGCGCACGCGCCCGGTTCGGAAGCCGGCGAATGAAGCCGCGTTCTTCGAGCGCCGTGATCAGCCGATGAATGCCGGATTTCGAGGCCAGATCCAGGGCGTCCTTCATCTCGTCGAAAGATGGCGGAACGCCGGATTCCTTCATCCTTTCATGAATGAAAAGAAGAAGTTCCTGTTGTTTGCGCGTGAGCATCGGCGTGTGACCCCAGTATTGAAACAAATCCAGAACGGACACTATATGTTCCATATGTGTTCCGCAAGTGGCTAAATTTTCGTAAAATTTCTCCCCATTGTGTTGAGAATTTTATTTTTGTCGGCGCCCGGCCCGTCCGGCCTTGCTTCGTAAGGCTTGTTGAAGCACATCTCCTTGTGATTGCTGGAGAGTAGCTGATGACCCAAGACACGCTTGCGATCGATCATCTCGTTTTGCCGGTTACCGATATCGCCCTTGCACGCGAGAGGTTAGGCAAGCTGGGCTTCACCGTCGCTCCGGACGCGCGCCATCCCTTCGGTACGGAAAATGCCTGCGTTTTCTTCGCCGACAGGAGCTATCTCGAGCCGCTCGGCGTCGCCAGTGTCGAGGAGAGCGACAGGACGGCGCGTGATGGCAATGTCTTCACAGCCCGCGATCAGGCCTTTCGTTTTCGCTGCGGCAGCGAGGGCCTGTCTGCTATCGCCTTCAGTGCCGCGGATGCAAAGCATGAACATGCTCGATTCGTTAAAGGCGGCATTAGCGCTGGTTCTGTGTTGCAGTTCGAACGTCCCGTGAAAATGCCGGATGGCACGGAGAGCATTGCCGGCTTCCGGCTCGCCTTCGCCGGTGACCTCCGGGCACCGGATTTCTTTCTCTTCGCCGTCGAGCGCGTCAATCCGCTCCCTGCTGACCGCAGCGCGCTCGAAGCTCACGTCAACGGCGTAACCGGAATTGCCGAGATAGTTCTAGCCGCGCCCGAGCCTTCGGCCTTCGGCGAATTCGTCCGTGGCGTGGCAAGAGCCGACGCCGCAGATGAGACCGGTTTTGGGGTGAGAGTTGCTCTGGCAAACACAAAAATCAGTCTGATGAACCCGGCGGGTCTGGAGGCCTATTTCGATCTGGCGACGCCGGACACCGATCGCGGCCTGCGTGGGCGGGCGATCCTTTTCCATGCGGGCGATCTTGCCGTGACAGAAGCGCATTTGGCTGCTAACGGGGTGACCTATACACGCAAGGGCAACCGTATTCTGGTGAAGCCCGCGCCCGGCCAGGGCGTGCTCTTCGCCTTCGAGGAAACATCATGAGCTCCAATACCAATTCCCAGGTGACGGTCGGCGAGGGCGCCGGTAAGGTCACCTTCTCCAATACCGGCCGCTTGTCGCTGATCGCCGGCGCCTGCGAAATGGAAAGCCGCGACCATGCGTTCATGGTGGCCGGCACATTGAAGGAACTGTGCGCCAAGCTCGGCATAGGGCTTGTCTACAAGACGTCTTTCGACAAGGCCAATCGCTCTTCGTTGTCGAGCAAACGCGGTGTCGGCCTTGAGAAGGGGCTGGAAGTATTCGCTGATCTCAAGAAGGAACTCGGCATTCCGGTTCTCACCGACATTCACAGCGAAGAACAATGCGCCGAAGTAGCGAAGGTCGTTGATATCCTGCAGATACCGGCCTTCCTGTCTCGCCAGACTGATCTTCTGGTGGCTGCTGCCAAGACGGGCCGCGTCATCAACGTCAAGAAGGGCCAGTTCCTGGCGCCTTGGGACATGAAGAATGTGCTCGGCAAGCTGAATCAGAGTGGCAATCCGAACATTCTGCTGTGCGAGCGCGGCGCTTCCTTCGGCTACAACACGCTGGTCTCCGACATGCGCTCCCTGCCGATCATGGCAGCCACCGGTGCGCCAGTTATCTTCGACGCCACTCATTCGGTCCAGCAGCCGGGTGGGCAGGGGGAAACGTCCGGCGGAGAACGGCAATTCGTGGAGACGCTCGCGCGCGCTGCCGTGGCGGTCGGTGTTGCCGGGGTCTTTATCGAGACCCATCAGGACCCGGATAACGCGCCCTGCGACGGCCCGAACATGGTCTATCTCAAGGATATGCCGCGGCTTCTGGAAAAGCTGCTGGCTTTCGACGCGATCGCTAAAGGCTGACAGTCAAAAGCCTGACATGATCGTAATATAGCGACGAGTGGAACTGCATGCCGAAGGGTGCCGCAAACTGCCATTGTAATTTGCGCACCTTCGATTAAGACGGTTTCAAACGATTTATCCACCCACCGAGCAGGAAAAAACCATGACTGCAATTACCGATATCATAGCCCGCGAGATTCTCGATAGCCGTGGTAACCCCACCGTCGAAGTCGATGTCTATCTCGAAGACGGCAGCATGGGCCGTGCGGCTGTTCCCTCGGGCGCTTCGACTGGCGCGCATGAAGCTGTCGAACTACGCGACGGCGGCAAGCGCTATCTCGGCAAGGGTGTCGAAAAGGCCGTCGAAGCCGCCAATACCGAGATCTTCGACGCGATCGGCGGCATCGATGCTGAAAACCAGATTCAGATCGACAAGATCATGATCGAGCTCGACGGTACGCCGAACAAGTCACGCCTCGGCGCCAACGCCATCCTCGGCGTTTCGCTTGCTGTCGCCAAGGCCGCCGCGGAGGCTTCCGGCCTGCCGCTCTACCGTTATGTCGGTGGTGCTTCGGCAAGCCTTCTGCCGGTTCCGATGATGAACATCATCAACGGCGGCGCTCATGCCGACAACCCGATCGACTTCCAGGAATTCATGATCCTGCCGGTTGGCGCAGATTCGATCCGTGAAGCCGTCCGCATGGGCTCGGAAGTCTTCCATACGCTGCGCAAGGAACTCGCTGCCCAGGGGCACAACACCAATGTCGGCGACGAAGGTGGTTTTGCACCGGGCCTGAAGAGCGCTCCGGAAGCCCTCGACTTCATCATGAAGTCGGTTGAGAAAGCCGGCTACAAGCCGGGTGAGGACATCTATCTCGGCCTCGATTGCGCCTCGACGGAGTTCTTCAAGGACGGCAAGTATGTAATGGAAGGCGAAGGCCGCACGCTCGAACCGGGCGCAATGGCCGAATACCTCGCCGAACTCGTCGGCAAGTACCCGATCATTTCCGTCGAAGACGGCATGGCAGAAGACGATTGGGAAGGCTGGAAGACGCTGACCGATCTTGTCGGCAAGAAGTGCCAGCTTGTCGGCGATGACCTGTTCGTCACCAACTCGGCTCGTCTGCGTGACGGTATCCGCATGGGCGTTGCCAACTCGATCCTCGTCAAGGTCAACCAGATCGGCTCCCTGACGGAAACGCTCGACGCCGTCAACACCGCGCACAAGGCAGCCTACACCGCCGTCATGTCGCATCGCTCGGGCGAGACGGAAGACTCCACGATCGCCGATCTCGCAGTTGCCACCAACTGCGGCCAGATCAAGACCGGCTCTCTGTCGCGCTCGGATCGTCTTGCCAAGTACAATCAGCTTATCCGCATTGAAGAAGGCCTTGGCCCTCAGGCTGAGTATGCCGGCCGTTCCATCATTCGCGGCTAATACGATCTTATGAATCAGGCATTTGGAACCCGCGCCTTGGCGCGGGTTTTTTGTTGCGTCAAGTCTGAGTCAATGAACGGTTAATCTCTGCGCGGTAAATTGAAGGGATTGGTAATGCGTTACAGAGCATGCGTGTATGTGGACAAAGCATCATAAGAAGAGAAAGACCGGTCGCTTCGTCATTCCGGCCATGGCGGTCGCGTTCCTCTCCTATTTCGGCTATCATTGCATCCATGGTGATTATGGTCTGCGTGCGACGGAGGCGTTCGAGCGCCAACGTATCGCGCGCGAGAAGGAATTGGTTGTGCTGAAGACCAGGCGCGAGCATCTCGAAGCGCAGGTTGCACTTCTTAGCGACGGCTCGCTGGACAAGGATATGCTCGACGAAAAGGCGCGGTATCAGCTCAATATGTCGCGCGCAGACGAGATTGTAATTTACAATCACTACCGCAATTAACCGAATTTAGGTTAATCCAGAATTCTCGTTCTTTATCAATAATTTACCTGCGAATATGAGCCATGCAATTATGGCATTGCTGTGGTCATTTTTCTTCCCTATGGTACGCGCCACCTGAGAACCGATAAACCCATAGGGAGGGTTGAATGGCGTTGCGCAAAACCGCGACCGTTTCCAGCCGCAAAAACAGTGCGAAATCCGCAGGCAAGATATCGAACGGCGGTCCTATCGCCGATTTCGATCGGGACGAGGAGCTCAAGGCATATCGCGAGATGCTGCTTATCCGTCGTTTCGAGGAAAAAGCGGGCCAGCTTTACGGCATGGGCTTCATTGGTGGTTTCTGTCACCTTTACATCGGCCAGGAAGCTGTCGTCGTCGGCATGCAGATGGCCCAGAAGGAAGGTGATCAGGTTATCACCGCCTATCGCGACCACGGCCATATGCTGGCTACCGGCATGGAAGCGCGCGGCGTCATGGCTGAACTGACCGGGCGTCGCAACGGCTATTCCCACGGGAAGGGCGGTTCCATGCATATGTTCTCCAAGGAGAAGCATTTCTACGGCGGCCATGGCATCGTCGGTGCCCAGGTTTCGCTTGGAACAGGCCTTGCCTTTGCAAACCGCTACCGTGGCAATGACAGCGTATCCATCGCCTATTTCGGTGATGGCGCGGCCAACCAGGGCCAGGTTTACGAGAGCTTCAACATGGCTGCTCTCTGGAAGCTGCCGATCATCTATATCGTCGAGAACAACCGTTACGCCATGGGCACCTCGACGGCGCGCGCTACCGCGCAGTCGAACTATTCGCTGCGCGGTTCCGGCTTCGGCATCCCCGGCATCCAGGTCGACGGCATGGATGTTCGTGCCGTCAAGGCTGCTGCCGATGAGGCGCTCGAACATTGCCGCTCCGGCAAGGGCCCGATCATCCTGGAAATGCTGACATATCGCTATCGCGGCCACTCCATGTCGGACCCGGCGAAGTACCGCACCAAGGAAGAAGTGCAGAAGATGCGCTCCGAGCAGGACCCCATCGAGCAGGTCCGTCTGCGTGTCATGGAAAAGGGCTGGGCGACTGAAGACGATCTGAAAGCGATCGACAAGGAAGTCCGCGATATCGTCGCCGATAGCGCCGATTTCGCCCAGGCTGATCCGGAGCCGGATGCGTCCGAGCTCTACACCGACATTCTGCTCTAATCGGGGAGGGAACCCATGCCTATAGATATTCTCATGCCCGCCCTCTCTCCGACGATGGAAGAAGGCACGCTGTCCAAGTGGCTCAAGAACGAAGGTGACAAGGTCACTTCCGGTGACGTAATTGCCGAAATCGAAACCGACAAGGCGACGATGGAAGTCGAAGCCGTCGACGAAGGCGTCATCGGCAAGCTGCTGGTTCCGGCCGGCACCGAAAACGTCAAGGTAAACGCCAAGATCGCCATCCTTCTGCAGGACGGCGAATCGGCCGACGCGATTTCCGCTGCTCCCGCCGCCGTTCAGCAGGCTCCGGCCGCTGCTCCGCAGGTTGCACAGGAAGAGAAGCCGACGAACAGTGCTTCTGCTGCCGCTCCCGTCCCAGCCGAGCCCAAGGCTTTCGTGCCGAACGACCCGGAAATCCCGGCTGGCACCGAAATGGTGTCGATGACGGTGCGCGAAGCGCTCCGCGACGCCATGGCCGAAGAAATGCGCGCCGATGAAAACGTCTTCGTCATGGGCGAAGAAGTTGCCGAATACCAGGGCGCCTACAAGGTCACTCAGGGTCTTCTGCAGGAATTCGGCGCACGCCGCGTCATCGACACACCGATTACCGAACACGGCTTTGCCGGTGTCGGCGTCGGTGCCGCCATGTCAGGCCTGAAGCCTATCGTCGAGTTCATGACCTTCAACTTCGCCATGCAGGCGATCGACCAGATAATCAACTCCGCTGCCAAGACGCTTTATATGTCCGGCGGACAGATGGGCGCTCCGATCGTCTTCCGTGGCCCGAACGGCGCCGCCGCCCGCGTCGGCGCCCAGCACAGCCAGGATTATGCGGCCTGGTACAGCGCGATCCCGGGCCTCAAGGTCGTCATGCCTTACACTGCATCCGACGCCAAGGGTCTGCTGAAGGCCGCTATCCGCGATCCGAACCCGGTCGTCTTCCTCGAAAACGAAATTCTCTACGGCCAGCACTTCGAAGTGCCGAAGCTCGATAATTTCGTTCTGCCGATCGGCAAGGCTCGCATCCACCGTCCGGGCAAGGATGTAACCGTCGTCTCCTTCGGTATCGGCATGACCTATGCCACGAAGGCTGTCGCGGAACTTGAAAAGATCGGCATCGACGTCGAACTGATCGACCTGCGTACGCTTCGTCCGATGGATCTTCCGACGGTCATCGAATCCGTCAAGAAGACCGGCCGCCTGGTCACCGTCGAAGAAGGCTATCCGCAGAACTCCGTCGGCACGGAAATCGCCACCCGCGTCATGCAGCAGGCCTTCGATTACCTCGATGCGCCGATCCTGACGATCGCCGGCAAGGACGTTCCGATGCCTTACGCTGCCAACCTTGAGAAGCTCGCGCTTCCGAATGTCGGCGAAGTGGTCGATGCGGTGAAAGCCGTTTGCTACAAATAAGGGGAGGGCCTTTCGATGCCGATCAATATCACGATGCCTGCCCTCTCTCCGACTATGGAAGAAGGCAATCTTGCCAAGTGGCTGGTCAAGGAAGGCGATAAGGTCAAGTCCGGCGATGTGATCGCCGAGATCGAAACCGACAAGGCGACGATGGAAGTCGAAGCTGTCGACGAAGGCACGGTTGCCAAGATCGTCGTTGCGGCCGGTACCGAAGGCGTGAAGGTCAATGCCCTGATCGCCGTTCTGGCCGGCGAGGGCGAGGATGTCGCCGCTGCCGCAAGCGGCGCTGGCTCCGCCGCCCCGGCTCCGAAGGCTGAAGCTACCCCGGCACAAGCCGAGGCGCCGAAGGCTGCTCCCGCGCCCGCACAGGCGGCTCCCGCCTCGGCACCGGCTGCGGTCTCCTCTGGCGGCGCGCGTGCCTTCTCTTCGCCGCTTGCTCGTCGTCTGGCCAAGGAAGCCGGTATCGATATTTCCGCCGTTGCCGGCACTGGTCCGCATGGCCGCGTCGTCAAGAGCGATATCGAAGCTGCCGCTGCCGGCGGTGCTGCCAAGGCCGCTCCGGCCGCTGCTGCCCCGCAGGCTGCTGCACCGGCTCCCGCCGCTGCCGCTCCGAAAGGCGCTTCGGACGAGGCCGTGCTCAAGCTCTTCGAGCAGGGTTCCTACGAGCTTGTGCCGCATGACGGCATGCGCAAGACGATCGCCCGTCGCCTCGTCGAATCCAAGCAGACCGTTCCGCATTTCTACGTTTCGGTCGATTGCGAACTCGATGCGCTGATGGCGCTGCGCGCCCAGTTGAACGACGCCGCACCCCGCAAGGACAGCGCTCCGGCTTACAAGCTGTCAGTCAACGACATGGTCATCAAGGCCCTGGCTCTGGCGCTTCGCGATGTTCCGGATGCCAACGTCTCCTGGACTGAGAGTGCCATGGTCAAGCACAAACATGCCGATGTCGGCGTGGCTGTCTCGATCCCCGGCGGCCTGATCACGCCGATCGTCCGCAAGGCCGAGGAGAAGACGCTGTCGACCATCTCCAACGAGATGCGTGATCTCGGCAAGCGTGCGAAGGATCGCAAGCTGAAGCCCGAGGAATATCAGGGCGGCACGACCTCGGTCTCGAACATGGGCATGATGGGCGTGAAGAATTTCGCAGCCGTCATCAACCCACCGCATGCGACGATCCTCGCAGTCGGCGCGGGCGAGCAGCGTGTCATCGTCAAAAATGGTGAGATGGCGATTGCGACGGTCATGACCGTGACGCTCTCGACCGACCATCGCTGCGTCGATGGCGCTCTCGGCGCCGCGCTGCTGCAGGCCTTCAAGGGCTACATCGAAAATCCGATGGGCATGCTGGTCTGAGCAGACGCGGGAGGCGGACATGACGAAGACTGTTCTTTGCTATGGTGACTCGCTTACCTGGGGCTATGACGCCGACACGATCGGCCGTCATGCCTATGAGAACCGCTGGCCGAGCGTGCTTCAGGCAACGCTCGGAAGCGGAGCTCGCGTCATTGCGGAAGGCCTGAACGGCCGCACTACCGCCTTCGACGACCATCTTGCCGATTGCGATCGCAACGGCGCACGCATTCTGCCGACCGTCCTGCAGACACATGCGCCGCTCGATCTTGTCATCCTGCTGCTCGGCACCAACGACATGAAGCCGGTGGTTGCCGGCTCGGCCTTTGCAGCATGCCAGGGCATCGGTCGTCTGGTGCGGCTGATCCGCAGTCATGCCTGGCCCTTTGAATTCGACGGGCCAGAGATCCTGATCGTGGCGCCGCCGGCGATCTGCGCGACGGGCAATGTGCCCTTCGCCGCCTCGTTCCCTGGAGGCATCGAGGAATCGGCGAAGCTTCCGACGCTTTTCCGGGACCTTGCCGATGAACTCGGCTGCGGCTTCTTCGACGGCAATTCCGTCGCCAGGACCACGCCGATCGACGGCATTCACCTCGATGCGGAGAATACCCGCGCGCTCGGTCGAGGTCTGGAGCCTATCGTGCGGATGATGCTGGGTCTCTGACGATGGCCGCCTTTCTCGCCCTCCGGGAAGCCTCCCGTCGGGATGCTTCGGAGCTGGCGATCCTGGCGGATATCGCCTCGCATGGCTTCGCCTCGTGGCTCTGGTTTGCCGATGTCGCCAGCGGCATGAGCGATACGCCGCTGGAGCGGGGCCGGTTGAAGATGAGCGACGAGGCGCTCGGCGGCTGGAAGAACGCCGTCATCGGCGAGGCCTATGACGAGATCGCCGGAATGGCGATCGGCTATGAAGTGGATGAAGGCATACGCGATCTCGAAGCACGACATCCGGCCATAGAGCCGATGCTGGCGATGCAGAGATCGGTGATCGGACACTGGTTCATTGGCAGTCTCGCGGTCTATCGCCATATGCGCGGTATCGGCATCGGCAAGAGGCTGCTGGAAGATCAGCTCGCAAGGGCAGCTGGGCTACCGGCCAGCCTGATCACAGCTGATAATAACGAAGCGGCTCTGTCGCTTTACGGAAGAAATGGGTTTTCCGAAGCGGCGCGCATGAATGCCGTGCCGCTCTTCGACAACAGCAAGAAGCACGCATGGGTTCTCATGACCCGCGCGGGAGCGTAACAAAGGCAGGAAAGCAATGGCTCAATCCTACGACGTCATCGTCATCGGTTCCGGTCCCGGCGGTTATATCGCCGCCATCCGCGCCGCGCAGCTCGGCCTCAAGGTCGCTTGCGTCGAGCGCGAGCATCTCGCCGGCATCTGCTCCAATTGGGGCTGCATTCCGACCAAGGCGCTGCTGCGCTCGGCTGACGTCCTGCATACCGCCCAGCACGGCAAGGATTACGGCCTGGTGCTGGAAGGCACGATCAAGCCAGATATCAAGGCGATCGTCACTCGCTCGCGCGGCATCGCACACCGCATGAACAACGGCGTCGGCTTCCTGTTCAAGAAGAACAAGGTCGATGTCATCTGGGGTGAGGCAAAGATCACCAAGCCCGGCGAAATTCTCGTTTCCAAGACGACGAAGAAGCCGATGGAGCCGATGGGTCCGGTGCCGAAGAACGCGCTGGGCGAGGGCACCTACACCGCCAAACACATCATTGTCGCGACCGGTGCCCGTCCACGTGCGCTGCCGGGCATCGAGCCGGATGGCAAGCTCATCTGGACCTATTTCGAAGCAATGAAGGCTGACGAACTTCCGAAGTCTCTGCTTGTCATGGGCTCGGGCGCAATCGGCATCGAATTCGCAAGCTTCTACCGCACCATGGGCGTCGACGTCACCGTCGTCGAAATCATGAGCCAGGTCATGCCGGTCGAAGATGCGGAAATCTCTGCGCTCGCCAAGAAGCAGTTCGAGCGTCAGGGTATGAAGATCCACCTCGAGGCCAAGGTCGCCAAGGTGGAGAAGGGTGCCAACTCGATCACCGCCACCATCGAAAAGAAGGACGGCACGACCGAGACGATCACCGCGGACCGCATGATTTCGGCCGTCGGCGTGCAGGCCAATGTCGAAGGCATCGGCCTTGAGGCTGTCGGCGTCAAGATCGACCGCGGCTTCATCGTCATCGATGGCTACGGCAAGACCAACGTGCCCGGCATCTACGCAATCGGTGACGTCGCTGGTGCGCCGCTTCTGGCCCACAAGGCGGAGCATGAAGGCGTCGTCTGCGTCGAGAAGATTGCCGGCCTTCCGAACGTTCATCCGATGGACAGGCTGAAAATCCCTGGCTGCACCTATTGCAACCCGCAGGTCGCCTCCGTCGGTCTCACCGAAGCCAGGGCCAAGGAGCAGGGCCGCGATATCCGCGTCGGTCGCTTCCCCTTCAGCGCCAACGGCAAGGCCGTCGCACTCGGCGAAGACCAGGGCCTCGTCAAGACGATTTTCGACAAGAAGACCGGTGAACTGCTCGGTGCCCATATGGTTGGCGCCGAAGTCACCGAACTCATCCAGGGCTTCGTCGTCGCCATGAACCTGGAGACGACGGAAGAAGAACTGATGCATACGATCTTCCCGCATCCGACCATTTCGGAGACGATGAAGGAAAGCGTGCTCGATGCTTACGGCCGCGTTTTGAACGCTTGATAATTTCCTCGTGCGCCCTCTATCCCGGCGTGGCGTAACGCTATCGCCCGAGATGGAAAATCCATTCCCTCCCGGGGTGGAAAAAACGAAAGGAAATCATCATGTCTATGAGCACGCAGTCGCTTCTCATCTTTCTGCTGATCGGTCTGGTCGCGGGCTTCCTTGCGAGCCTGGTCGTCGGCGGGGGTGGGTTGATACGGTGCCTCCTGAGCGGCATCATCGGCGCGTTCGTGGGCGGGTTTCTGTTCAATGCTCTGGGGATTTCGCTGGGCATTGAAAATGCATTGGTGGTTCAGATCATCCACGCCACTGTCGGCGCCATCGTTGTGGTGCTGATCGCAAGGGCGATAGCGTAGGGCATTAAGAAATATGGAAGGCATCGGCTGGATTTCGGCAATCATCGTCGGCGGACTTGCGGGCTGGCTCGCAGGAAAGCTGATGGAAGCGCGCTACGGCATTCTGCTGAACATCGTGCTCGGCATTGTCGGCTCGGTCGTCGCCACCGCCATCCTGGCGCAGTTCCATATCGAGGTAGCCGGCGGAAGGTTCGGCTACTTCGTGACGGGCTTCATCGGCGCCTGCCTGCTGATATTCTTCGCGCGGCTGGTTCGAAGATAGGGCGCGAAGACAGGGCGCATCACCGTTGAGATCGAAAGATTTGAATTACGGCGTGATGCGCAATATGACAATCCGGGCCGCATGGAGCGGCGGAAAGTTGAACTGACATGGTCACCATCCTCGACACGATCAATCCTGACGTAAAGCGTGTGCGGCATCCGGAAAAGGCGCATCGCCCGGATACGGAAGTCCTGCGCAAGCCGGAATGGATCCGCGTGAAGGCGCCGACCTCGAAAGGTTATGCCGAAACCCGCTCGATCGTGAAGGAAAACAAGCTCGTCACCGTCTGCGAAGAAGCGGGCTGCCCGAATATCGGCGAATGCTGGGACAAGAAGCACGCCACCTTCATGATCATGGGCGARATCTGTACGCGCGCCTGCGCCTTYTGCAACGTCGCGACCGGCARGCCGAACGCGCTCGACATGGCGGAACCGGAGAATGTCGCCAAGGCCGTCAAGCAGATGGGCCTGAGCCACGTCGTCATCACSTCWGTCGATCGTGAYGATCTGGAAGAYGGYGGCGCCGAGCATTTCGAAAAGGTGATCTGGGCAATCCGCGCCGCWTCRCCGCTGACGACSATYGARATCCTGACRCCCGACTTCCTGAAGAAGCCCGGTGCCYTGGAGCGYGTCGTYGCCGCCAAGCCMGACGTCTTCAACCACAACATGGAAACGGTSSCCGGCAACTACCTGACAGTCCGGCCCGGCGCCCGCTACTTCCACTCCATCCGCCTGCTGCAGCGCGTGAAGGAACTCGACCCGACCATGTTCACCAAGTCAGGCATCATGGTCGGGCTCGGCGAAGAGCGCAATGAAGTGCTCCAGCTCATGGACGACCTGCGCACCGCTGATGTCGACTTCCTGACGATCGGCCAGTATCTGCAGCCGACCCGCAAACATCACGCGGTCATGAGCTTCGTTACGCCGGAGGAATTCAAATCCTATGAGACGGTCGCCTATACCAAGGGCTTCCTGATGGTTGCCTCCAGCCCCCTGACCCGTTCTTCCCACCATGCCGGCGACGACTTCGCCCGGCTGAGGGCTGCCCGCGAGAAGAAGCTGCTGATGGCAGCGGAGTAAGAGCCTACCCCTTGTTTTTGATGGGACCGCGGCGCTTTTCGCCGCGGTTTTTCTTTGTGCGGTTGACTGTCATCACCAGTTCACGCGAAGCAGTTAGCAAGCACGCCGTTCTTCGCGGTCGAGCCTGCGTGCGAAGGCGATCCTGTCTAAAGCGAGTTTGCCATGCATCAAGTGACGACGTCGCCTGAACCCATTCGTGCGGTCTCTATTGCCGAGGCTACAGCCATCATTCCCCGTGCCGAACGCATCCTGATTTTTGGTTGCTCCGGCACTGGTAAGTCGACACTTGCCCAGGCGCTCGCAAGCCGTTTAAAGCTGACCTACGTGTCCATGGACCGCGACATCTTCTGGCTGCCCGGTTGGAAGTTGCGACCACGCGAAGAATCCGTTCAACGGATCCGCGACGCCGTGGCAGGTGAACGCTGGATCATGGACGGCAACAGCCCGAGCACATTGCCAATCCGACTGGCGCGCGCCGATATGGTGCTCTGGCGGCGGCCGCCGCGCAGCGTTGCCGTGCGCGGCGTGCTCGGTCGTTGGTGGAAATATCGCGGCCAGACCCGACCGGAAATGGCGCCAGGCTGYCCTGAGCAGATCGATCTGCAATTCCTGCAATACATCTGGACGTTCGAAAAGCGAGAGGCGCCGCAATTCGAGGCGATGCTGGCAAGCCACGGCCGTGGCATCCCGGTTCTGACGCTCGAGTCCTTCAGGGAGAGCGACGAACTGCTTTCCCTGCTGCCTGCTTAAACGGGTAAGAAGGTACTCGCAATGGAACGGCAAACCGACGATGCAATCCACTATGTGGACGACGCCTTTGGCGCCGGGCATATCCGCAATGCAAGGCGCATCATGGTCATCGGCTGTTCGGGTGGCGGCAAGTCGACGCTTGCACAGAAGCTGGCGCACAGTTTCGACCTGACCTATTTCTCGATCGACCGCGATATTCTCTGGCTGCCGGGTTGGGTGGAGCGCAGCAGGGAGGAGCAGCGTGAGCGGATCGTCGAAAGGATTGCCGGCGAGCGCTGGATCATGGATGGCACCAATCCCTCCACGTTCGATATCCGCCTGCCGCGCACCGATATCGTCATCTGGGTCCGGATGCCGCGCCTGCTGTGCGTCTGGGGAGTCGTGACCCGCTGGCTGAAGCATATCGGCCGCACACGCCCGGAAATGGCACCCGGCTGCATCGAGAAGGTCGACTGGCAGTTTCTGGAATTCATCTGGACTTTCGAGAAAAAGTTCTTGCCGCGCGTGACATCAGCGATTGCTGCCCACGGACCGCATGTGCCCGTTTTGCAGGTGAAATCCCGCCGCCAGATGCGGGCGCTTCTTGATCTTCTCGGTGTGCCGGCTTAACTGCGCTTCATGCCGCAATTCGAAACGCATCGCCCTGTACCGCACACGCCCGACCAGATGTTCGACCTCGTCGCAGATGTCGAGCGCTATCCGCAATTCCTGCCGCTCTGCGAAGCCCTCTCGGTGAAGAACCGCAAGGAGCGTGACGGCAAGGAGCTGCTGATCGCCGACATGACGGTCGGCTACAAGGCGATCCGCGAAACGTTCACGACCCAGGTCCTGCTCAACAGGCCCGAGCGCGTCATCGACGTCAAATATATCGACGGTCCGTTCCGCTACCTCGACAACCGCTGGCGGTTCGTCGAGGCTGATGGAGGCGGCTGTACGGTCGATTTCTTCATCGACTATGAGTTCAAGAGCCGCATTCTCGGCGCGCTCATGGGGTCAATGTTCGACAGGGCCTTCCGCATGTTCACGGACGCCTTCGAAAAACGGGCGGCGACGATCTACAGCTGACCAGGAAAGGCTTTAACTCAGCGATCGAAGAAATGGTCGAAAATCTGCGTCGCGGGATAGGCGTAGGAGCCACGGTCGGTGAAGCTGTAGCGATAGAGGCAGCCTCTGAGCGCCGCATTGTAAATCAGACTGGTGGTATCAGGCGATCCGCGATAGCCCAGCGCTTCCGGCTGGCAGCGGCGGAGCGCATGGTCGTATTTGCGCAGCAGAACGGGGTCGGAATCCACCCGCACGCCACCATAAACCTGATAGTTGGATGGTGCTTCAGCCGCCGAAACGCAGGCGAGGCTCAAGACGACACCGATGCATGCCAAGTATCTCATTTGACCGTTCCTTCAAAATCGGCTCTTGCCTACACGCGGCAGAAACCGAAATTCCTGCCTTTTGTTCCTTCACTCAATATCACGCAATTTCAATAACCATTTGAAGTGCAGTCCGGATTGTTGCCAGGCGGATTTCCGTGCGGCCAATGTCGCCGTAAAGCATCTTACGATGGACGAGCTTACCCGAACGTGATTTCGCCGCAAGATGTACCAACCCGACAGGCTTTTCGGGCGATCCGCCGCCGGGGCCGGCAATGCCTGTCACGGCTACCGCCAGCTCGGCGCGCGAGCGGAAGAGGGCGCCATGCACCATCTGCAGCGCCGTCTCCTCAGAAACTGCGCCGAAGTCGCTAAGCGTTTTGTCCTGCACACCGAGCATCTGCATCTTGGCAATGTTCGTATAGGTCACGAAACCACGGTCGATGACGGCCGACGATCCGGAGATTTCCGTGAGCGCGCCGGCAATCAGGCCGCCGGTGCAGGATTCCGCCGTCGAGACCATCAGGCCGGCATCCGTGAAATCGCGGATGATGCTTTCCGCCATTGCAGTGATGTCAGCAGGAAACAGGCTCATCGCTTTCTGCCTCCATAGACGACGGTCGCGGTTGCGATCGCGGCGATACCTTCGCGGCGGCCGACGAAACCGATCGTCTCATTGGTGGTGGCTTTCACCGAGCAGCGCTCGATGTCGATGCCGAGAAATTCGGAGAGATTGGCGCGCATGACCTCGCGATGCGGCCCGACCTTCGGCGCTTCGGCAATCAGTGAGACATCCGCATTGGTGATGGTGCCGCCGTGATTGCGCACGATCTTTGCGGCATGTTCGATGAAGATGCGGGAGGCGGCACCCTTCCATTGCGGATCGGACGGCGGGAAATGATCGCCGATATCGCCGGCACCGCAAGTGGCCAGCAGCGCATCCGTCAGCGCATGCAACGCGACGTCAGCATCCGAATGGCCCTTGAGCTTCTGGTCATGCGGAATGAAAACGCCGCAGAGCGTCACTCCATCGCCGGGCTCGAGTTGATGCACGTCATAGCCGTTGCCGGTGCGCACATCGGGAACATGCGCGCCCGACAGCTTGTCGTCGGCCATGGCTATATCGCTCCGGACTGTCAGCTTGACGTTGGTAGGTGCGCCTTCGATGACGGTCACGGGGATATCGAGCCACTCGGCGATCGACGCATCGTCGGTGAAATCCGTCCTGCCGCTGGCGGCGGCCTTCTCATGCGCGTCGAGGATGGTGGCAAAGTCGAAGGATTGCGGCGTCTGAGCCGCATAGAGCTGGTCGCGCGGGATGGTCTTGACCACGATCCCATCGCTTCCTGCCTGCTTCAGCGTGTCGGCGACCGGCGTTGCCGGAAGGACTGCGGGCGCGCCCGCCGAAAGCGTATCGGCGATCCGGTCGAGAAGCTGGTGATCAAAGAAGGGGCGCACCGCATCATGGATCAGCACATGGCTAACGCCCTTGTCCTTGAGGTGCCGCAGGCCGGCCAGCACGGATTGCTGCCTTGTGGAACCGCCATGAACCGTCTCGATCGGCGTTGCGGAGATGATGTGCCGGAACGCTCTTGCAAAGAGTGCTTCGTCATCGGGGTGGATGACGACGACGATGTGCGTCGCTGATTCCCATGTCATAAAGTTTTCAAGCGTATGAACGATAACCGGCTTGCCGCCGACCATCCGGTACTGCTTGGGGCCTTCCTCTGACGATCCGGCGCGTTCGCCGCGGCCCGCCGCAACGACGACAATTCCAGCCGATATCGGTTGCTTAGTATGCATTTGCAGCATAAATCCCTGAAATACGCGGAATGGATGTCAGTTGCTCTATCGTCTTGCTCGGACCTTTTCCAGCATTTGCCCAAAAAATATCAATTCGGTCTCGACCCTCTTGGCAAGCCGCAGAACTATGGCTAAAAATAATGCAGTTACATGGTGTGCCTGAAAGATAATCATTTGATTTCCAAGGATCTCGCAGCGCCTTTCCGAATCGGACCCGTGTCCGTGCGGAACCGCGTTGTGCTTGCGCCCATGTCGGGTGTCACGGACATGCCGTTCCGCGAGCTGGCCTGGCGTTATGGCGCGGGCCTCGTCGTCACCGAAATGGTGGCAAGCCGGGAACTGGTGAACGATACCGCCGAATCCTGGTCGCGCCTGCGGGCTGCCGGCTTTCGTCCGCACATGGTTCAACTCGCCGGCCGCGAGGCACACTGGATGGCTGAAGCCGCCAAGGTCGCGGCCGATCATGGCGCCGATATCATCGACATCAACATGGGCTGCCCGGCCAAGAAGGTTATTGGCGGCTATTCCGGTTCGGCGCTGATGCGTGATCCCGATCACGCGCTTGGTCTTGTCGAGGCGACGGTCAAGGCGGTCGATATCCCGGTAACGCTGAAGATGCGCCTCGGCTGGGATGAGAACTCCATCAATGCGCCGCATATTGCAAAACGTGCGGAAGAGGCGGGCATCCAGCTCATCACCATCCATGGCCGCACCCGCATGCAATTTTATCAGGGCAGGGCGGATTGGGATGCGATCCGGCCCGTACGCGATGTCATTTCCGTGCCGTTGATTGCCAATGGCGATGTCGAGACGTCTGAAGATGCGCAGGAGATTCTGCGCCGTTCCGGCGCCGATGCCGTCATGATTGGCCGAGGCTCCCAGGGCAGGCCTTGGCACGCCGGCGTTCTTGCCGGTGCTCGCGAACCGTCGCGCGAGGAGATCGCCGCAATTGCCGTCGAGCACTATCGCATGATGCTGGAATTCTATGGCGAGGCCGTCGCCGTCAGGCATGCCCGCAAACATCTCGGCTGGTATCTGCAGCGCTTTGTGCCGGATCTGTCCAGCGAACAAAAGGCTGCGATCATGACATCGCGCGATCCTGACGATGTCATCGCCCGCTTCGGCGATGCGATGGCCGCAGATGCATTTGAACGGCGGGAGGCGGCATGAGCACAGACGTCACACCTTCATCCGAGAATGCGGTCAATGCTGTCGCCATGGCAGTGCTGAACGCCATCCAGAATCCGGTCGTCATGGTGGATGAGGGCGGCTTCATGGTCTTTGCGAACTGGGAGGCGGAAGCCTTCTTCGGCGCCAGTGCTGCTCATCTTTCCCGCTATCGCATCTCGACTTTCATTCCCTTCGGCAGCCCGCTTCTGGCGCTCATCGATCAGGTGCGCGAACGCAAGGCGCCGGTCAACGAATACCGGGTGGACCTGAGCTCGCCCCGCCTCGGTCAGGACAAGCTCGTCGATCTCTATGTGGCCCCCGTCGTGACCGAGCCGGGTTCGGTGGTCATCGTCTTCCAGGAACGGTCGATGGCAGACAAGATCGACAGGCAACTGACGCATCGTGCTGCTGCGCGTTCGGTCACGGGTCTCGCCTCCATGCTCGCGCATGAGATCAAGAACCCGCTCTCCGGCATTCGTGGCGCCGCCCAGCTTCTCGAACAGTCCGTCATCGATGACGACCGCGCGCTGACCCGGCTGATCTGTGACGAGACGGACCGTATCGTCTCGCTTGTCGATCGCATGGAAGTGTTTTCCGACGAACGGCCGGTCGACCGCGTGCCCGTCAACATCCATTCCGTCCTCGACCATGTGAAGGCCGTTGCCAAGGCAGGCTTTGCTCGCAATATCCGCGTGACCGAGAACTACGACCCCTCGCTGCCGGCCGTTTACGCCAATCGCGATCAGCTCGTTCAGATCTTCCTCAATCTCGTGAAGAATGCCGCCGAGGCCGTCGGCGATCGCCAGGATGGCGAGATCATCCTGACGACGGCCTATCGTCCCGGCATCCGGCTGTCTGTCGCCGGCACGCGCGAGAAAATCTCGCTGCCGCTGGAATTCTGCGTCATCGACAATGGTCCCGGCGTGCCGACGGACCTGCTGCCGCATCTTTTCGACCCCTTCATCACCACCAAGACGAATGGCAGCGGTCTCGGCCTTGCCCTCGTTGCCAAGATCATCGGCGATCATGGCGGCATCATCGAATGCGACAGTCAGAACAACCGCACGATTTTTCGCGTCCTCATGCCGGCCTCCAAGGATGCCTCGCTTGATGATGCCGGTATTGCAAGCTCGACAGGACCCAATAGATGACAGCTACGATCCTCGTTGCAGATGACGATGCGGCCATCCGCACGGTGCTCAATCAGGCCTTGAGCCGCGCCGGTTATGATGTGCGCATTACCTCCAATGCCGCAACGCTGTGGCGCTGGGTGTCGGCCGGCGAGGGCGATCTCGTCGTGACCGACGTGGTCATGCCTGATGAAAACGCCTTCGATCTTCTGCCCCGCATCAAGAAGGCGCGGCCGGACCTTCCGGTTCTCGTCATGAGCGCGCAGAACACCTTTATGACGGCGATCAAGGCATCGGAAAAAGGCGCCTATGACTATCTGCCGAAGCCTTTCGACCTGACCGAACTGATCGGCATTATCAGCCGGGCGCTCGCCGAACCGAAGAGAAAACCCGCCAAGCTCGACGACGACACACAGGATGGCATGCCGCTCGTCGGCCGTTCGGCGGCGATGCAGGAAATCTACCGCGTTCTCGCTCGTCTCATGCTGACGGACCTGACGCTGATGATCACCGGCGAATCCGGCACCGGCAAGGAATTGGTCGCCCGCGCGCTGCATGACTACGGCAAGCGCCGCAACGGCCCTTTCGTCGCCATCAACATGGCGGCCATCCCGCGCGATCTTATCGAATCCGAGCTTTTCGGCCACGAGAAGGGCGCCTTCACCGGCGCGCAGACCCGCTCCACCGGCCGTTTCGAACAGGCGGAAGGCGGCACGCTGTTCCTCGATGAAATCGGCGACATGCCGATGGATGCTCAGACACGCCTTCTGCGCGTGCTGCAGCAGGGCGAATATACGACTGTCGGTGGTCGCACGCCGATCCGCACCGATGTGCGCATCGTCGCGGCGACCAACAAGGATCTGAAGCAGGCGATCAACCAGGGCCTCTTCCGCGAGGATCTCTATTATCGCCTCAACGTCGTGCCGCTCCGCCTGCCGCCGCTGCGCGACCGCGCGGAGGATATCCCCGACCTCGTCCGTCATTTCGTCCAGCAGGCCGAAAAGGAGGGCCTCGGCTCCAAGCGTTTCGACCAGGAAGCGCTGGAACTGATGAAGGCCTATGCCTGGCCGGGCAACGTGCGCGAGCTGGAAAACCTCATCCGCCGCCTGATGGCGCTTTATCCACAGGATGTCATCACCCGCGAAATCATCGATGCCGAGCTTCGCTCCGATGTTCCAGACAGCCCGATCGAGAAGGGGCCGATCCGCAGCGGCACGATGACGATCGCCCAGGCGGTCGAAGAAAACATGCGCACCTATTTCGCGAGCTTCGGCGAGAACCTGCCGCCGCCCGGCCTGTATGACCGCGTACTGACGGAAATGGAATATCCGTTAATACTTGCAGCACTGACGGCCACCCGCGGCAACCAGATCAAGGCGGCCGATCTCCTGGGCCTGAACCGCAATACGCTGCGCAAAAAGATCCGCGAACTTGGCGTTTCCGTCTACAGAAGCTCGCGCACAGCCTGACCTTCGACCTTGACATTGTGGCGAAGTGCGTTGCATTTTCGCCACAATGCGTTGCTTAAAGGTCACGCATAGGGTTTGGACATTTGCCCACGGTCGAGTCGTTTGAGCGCCGGTTTTTCGTAAACCGGCGGCTTTCGGTTTCTATTGAATGCGGCAATCGAAGAGAGGCTGGATGAACGAGGAAGGGGTGTCGGCGGAAACGGCGAACGAGGCGGTGACAATGGTGACCGACCGTCGTGCCCTGTTTGCCGTGCCCGGCCTGGTGCTTGCCGGCGGCGCGCTTGTCTGCGCGACCGTAACGCTCTTCGTGCTGCTCGGCGTAACGCCGATTGCCCCGACCTCGCACGTCGTCATCGGCTCCGTCGTCATCAATTCTTTCTTCGTGCTCGGGCTTATCGCGCTAATCGGCCGCGAGTTTGCGCGGCTTTTCAAGGCCCGTACACGCGGCCGCGCCGCCGCACGCCTGCATATCCGTATCGTCGTGCTCTTCTCGATCGTCGCGATCACGCCGGCGATCCTTGTGGCGATCTTTGCCAGTATCACGCTGAATGCCGGCCTTGACCGCTGGTTTGCGCTCAGAACCCAGGCGATCGTCAGTTCGTCCCGCAATATCGGCCAGGCCTACATGCTGGAAAACGCCAGCTATCTGCAGGGTCAGACGGTTTCGATGGCAAACGATCTCGAGCGTAACCGCGCGCTCTACAGCCTGGACAAGACTGGCTTCGGCGAGTTGATGACCCGTCAGGCAAGGGGCCGCGGTCTTCTCGGCGCCTTCCTTGTCGAGCGTGACGGCTCGGTGATCGTCCAGGCCGATATCACCACGGAAAAGCCGCTGCCCGCCATCCCGCAGGATGCACTGGAGAAGGCGGCCGCCGGCCAGCCGACGCTCATTCCGCCTGGCGTAACGAACCTCGTTGGCGCGATCATCCGGCTTGAGACGATACCCGGAACCTTCCTCTATACGGTGCGCGCGGTCGACCCCAAGGTCATGAATGCCATGCGCATGATGGAGGAGAACGCCACCGAATACCGATCCATGGAGGCCGGCCGCGTTTCGCTGCAGATCGCCTTTGCGGTTCTCTATATCGGTTTTGCGCTGATCGTGCTGCTTGCGGCGATCTGGACCGCAATTGCCGTGGCCGATCGTATCGTGCGACCGATTCGCCTGCTGATTACCGCTGCCGACAGCGTCGCATCCGGCAATATGGATATCGTCGTACCCGTTCATGCGGTCGATGGCGACGTCGCCAGTCTTTCGCGCACCTTCAACAAGATGATCTCGGAAATCCGCACGCAGCGCGACGAGATCCTTGAGGCGAAGGACGAGGTAGATGACCGCCGCCGCTTCATCGAGGCCGTTCTGTCGGGTGTCACCGCGGCCGTCATCGGTGTCGAGCAGGACCGGCGCGTCACCATCGTCAACAGTTCGGCCGAAACGCTGATGGCACTGCACGCTGACGAGATGCTTGGAAGGCAGCTGTCGGAAGTCGCGCCTGAAGTGGATCAGGTGCTGACGGAGGCGGCCTCACGCCACCGTGGCGATTTCCGCAAGCAAATCGCGCTGGTGCGTAGCGGCACGGTGCGCACGCTGAGCGTCCAGGTGACCCGCGAGGAAGTGCGCGATTTGAGCGAATCCTATGTCATCACGCTGGATGACATCACCGATCTCGTCATTGCTCAGCGCTCCACCGCCTGGGGCGATGTCGCCCGCCGAATCGCTCACGAGATCAAGAATCCGCTGACGCCGATCCAACTGTCGGCCGAGCGTATCCAGCGTCGCTACGGCAAGCAGATCGACGAGAATGATCGCGCCRTCTTCGACCAGTGCACGGATACGATCATCCGCCAGGTAGGCGATATCGGCCGCATGGTCGACGAGTTCTCCGCATTTGCCCGCATGCCGAAGCCAACGAAGGAGCCGAGCGATCTGCGCTCCATCCTCCACGACGCGATTTTCCTGCGGGAGATGGGCAACAACCATATCGCCTTCCTGCAGGACCTCGGCGAGGAGCGGCTGGAGGGCATGTTCGACAGCCGCATGCTGGGGCAGGCCTTCGGCAATCTCATCAAGAACGCCGTGGAAGCGATCGAGGCCGTGCCGAGCGAGGAGCGTGAAGAGCGCAAGATACTCGTGCGCACCTCCCTGGACGAGGCGCGCGACCGCTTTACGGTCGATATCATCGACAATGGCCGCGGCCTGCCGGTCGAGAACCGCCACAGCATTCTGGAACCCTATATGACGATGCGCGAGAAGGGCACCGGCCTCGGCCTCGCCATCGTCAAGAAGATCATCGAGGAACATGGCGGGCAGCTCGAACTGCATGATGCGCCCGCAGATTTCGACCAGGGAAGAGGAGCCATGATCCGCGTGCATTTGCCACGCCGGGATGTGGCCACAGCCTTGGCAGCCAATGACAAGGAAAGCGTTTATGGCCTCTGATATTCTCGTCGTCGACGATGAGCATGACATTCGTGAGATCGTCGCCGGTATCCTGTCGGACGAGGGCCACGAAACCCGCATGGCCCATGACAGCGATAGCGCGCTCGCAGCGATTTCAGATCGCGTGCCGCGTCTCGTCTTCCTCGATATCTGGATGCAGGGCAGCAAGCTCGACGGCCTCTCGCTGCTGGACGAGATCAGGACGCGCCATCCCGAGCTCCCGGTGGTAATGATCTCCGGCCACGGCAATATCGAGACGGCTGTCTCTGCCATCAAGCGAGGTGCCTTCGACTTCATCGAAAAGCCGTTCAAGGCCGACCGCCTGATTCTGATTGCCGAGCGCGCGCTGGAAAATTCCAAGTTGAAGCGCGAGAACATCGAGCTGAAGCGCCGCGCCGGCGATGCGCTTGAGTTGATCGGCACGTCGGTCGCCGTTTCGCAGCTGCGCCAGACGATCGAAAAGGTCTCGCCCACCAACAGCCGCATCATGATCCTCGGCGCATCCGGTTCCGGCAAGGAGCTGGTGGCACGGATGATCCATAAGAAGTCGGCCCGCGCCAACGGTCCTTTCGTCGCCATCAACGCTGCCAACATCACGCCGGACCGTATGGAAGTGGCGCTGTTCGGCACTGAGGGCGCACCGGGGCAGGCGCGCAAGATCGGCGCGCTGGAAGAGGCTCATCGCGGCATCCTCTATCTCGACGAAGTTGGCGAAATGCCGCGCGAGACGCAGAACAAGATCCTGCGCGTGCTGGTCGACCAGCAGTTCGAGCGTGTCGGCGGTTCCAAGCGCGTGAAGGTCGATGTGCGCATCATCTCCTCGACCGCCTATAATCTGGAAAGCCGCATCGCCGAGGGCTGGTTCCGCGAGGATCTCTATCATCGCCTCGCCGTCGTGCCGGTTCGCGTACCGCAGCTTGCCGAGCGCCGTGAGGACATTCCGTTCCTTGTCGACCAGCTCATGCGCCAGATTTCCGAACAGGCAGGCATCCGGCCGCGCCGCATCGGCGATGACGCCATGGCCGTGCTGCAGGCCCACGACTGGCCGGGCAATATCCGCCAGCTCCGCAACAATATCGAGCGGCTGATGATTCTTGCCCGTACCGACGGTCCGGATGCGCCGATCACGGCGGATATGCTGCCGACCGATCTCGGCGACATGCTGCCGAAGGTTTCGGCCAAGAACGATTATCACATCATGACGCTGCCGCTGCGCGAAGCCCGCGAGATGTTCGAGAAGGATTACCTGATCGCCCAGATCAACCGCTTCGGCGGCAACATCTCCCGCACGGCCGAATTCGTGGGCATGGAGCGCTCGGCGCTGCACCGCAAGCTGAAGTCGCTCGGCGTCTGACTTTTTTCCGGCGCGGCTCATGTGGCGCAGGCTCCTACCTTTTGCCCCCCAAGCAGGTTTTCAATGCCAAGAATCGCCTATGTGAATGGACGCTACGTGCCGCATTCCGACGCCGCGGTGCATATAGAGGACAGAGGCTATCAGTTCGCTGATGGCGTCTATGAAGTCTGCGAAGTCCGTCACGGCCTGATTGTCGACCTTACCCGGCATCTGAACCGGCTCGACCGTTCGCTGGGGGAACTGCGCATCGCCTGGCCGATGAGCCGTGCGGCGTTGACCCAGGTGATTCGCGAGACGCTGCGCCGCAACCATGTCCACAACGGCCTTTTCTACTTGCAGGTAACGCGCGGCGTTGCCCGCCGCGACCATGTCTTTCCCGCCGAAGGGACGCCGCCATCCATCGTCATCACTGCCAAGAGCACGGATCCGTCTGTTATCGCGAAAAAGAATACGACCGGCATCAAGGCGATTACCATTCCCGACAACCGATGGGACCGAGTCGACATCAAGACAGTCGGACTGCTGTCGAACGCTCTCGCGCGTCAGCAGGCGAAGGAAGCCGGCGCTCAGGAAGCAATCTATATCGACGCGGACGGCATGGTGAAAGAGGGGGCCGCGACCAACGTATGGATCGTCGATGCCGACGGTACACTGGTAACGCGACCTGCCGAACATGGCATCCTGCGCGGCATCACCCGCACGACTCTGATCGACGTCGCAGCCAAATTGGAGGTTGATATCGTCGAGCGGAAATTCTCCGTTTCGGAGATGATGGCCGCCCGTGAGGTTTTCATCACCGCGGCTACAAGCATTTGTTTTCCAGTGGTTTCCATTAACGGACAGGCGATTGCGAATGGTCATCCGGGAAGCCTCTCGCAGAATATTCGGGAAGCCTTTTTCGACGTTGCGGAAAAGATTACGATTTGATACCAAGATTTGCTGGGCAGGTGGAATGAGGGTGCCACCTGCCTTGCTGATGAGGTTGATTGATATTCTACCGGCTTGATCAGGCCGGCAATAAAGAAAGAAGCGGCGCGATGGCGGAACGTTCTCAGAATCTGCAGGACTTATTTCTCAATACTGTACGCAAGCAAAAGATTTCCCTGACAATCTTTCTGATTAACGGCGTGAAACTCACGGGTGTTGTCACCTCTTTTGACAATTTCTGTGTTCTTCTTCGCCGTGACGGCCATTCGCAGCTCGTGTATAAACACGCGATCTCGACCATCATGCCTGGTCAGCCAATGCAGATGTTCGAGAGCGAAGAAGCAGCGTCCTAACCAAGGCCAGCCGTCATTTCGACACGCGATACAAAGAACGATTCCATCATCCCTGAAGCCGCCAAGCACAGGGATGATATGCGCGCGACTGTCGTCGTGCCGGTGCTGAAGTCGCGTTCGCGTGGCGGTCAGACTGACTCGGCTTCGACCCGCACTCCCGAAAGCCGTCTCGACGAAGCGACGGGCCTTGCCCAGGCAATCGACCTCGATGTCGTGAACGCCTCCATCGTATCCGTCAACGATCCGCGTCCGGCAACACTTCTCGGAACGGGTAAGATCGAGGAAATCAAGCACCTGCTCGATGAGCGCGATTCCGGTCTCGTGATCGTCGATCATCCTCTGACGCCGGTGCAGCAGCGCAATCTCGAAAAGGAATGGAACGCCAAGGTTATCGACCGGACGGGCCTGATCCTTGAAATTTTCGGCCGCCGCGCTTCCACCAAGGAGGGCACGCTGCAAGTCGATCTTGCGCATCTGAACTATCAGAAGGGCCGTCTGGTCCGAAGCTGGACCCACCTTGAACGCCAGCGCGGCGGTGGCGGCTTCATGGGTGGTCCGGGTGAAACCCAGATCGAAGCCGACCGGCGCATGCTGCAGGACCGTATCATCAAGCTCGAGCGCGAGCTGGAGCAGGTGGTGCGCACCCGCCAGCTTCACCGCGCCAAGCGCCGGAAGGTGCCGCATCCGATCGTGGCGCTCGTCGGTTATACCAACGCCGGCAAGTCGACACTATTCAATCGCATTACCGGGGCAGGGGTTCTCGCTGAAGACATGCTCTTTGCGACGCTCGACCCGACCCTGCGCCGCATGAAGCTGCCGCATGGCCGCACCGTCATCCTCTCCGATACCGTCGGTTTCATCTCCGATCTGCCGACCCATCTGGTCGCCGCCTTCCGCGCGACGCTGGAAGAAGTGCTGGAAGCCGATCTCGTCCTGCATGTCCGCGACATGTCTGACGTGGACAATCAGGCCCAGAGCGCCGACGTGCTGCGCATCCTCAACGATCTCGGCATTGACGAGGCCGAAGGCGAGCGCCGCATTCTCGAAGTCTGGAACAAGATCGACCGGTTGGAACCCGAAGCCCATGACGCCATGGTGCAGAAGTCCTCCGGCATGAAGAATGTCATTGCCGTTTCCGCCATCAGCGGCGAAGGCGTGGACAGGCTTATGGATGAAATCAGCCGCCGTTTATCCGGCGTCATGACGGAAACGACTGTCACGCTGCCGGTCGACAAGCTGGCGCTGCTGCCCTGGCTTTACGACCATGCCATCGTCGATAGCCGCGAAGACAATGACGATGGCTCGGTGACGCTGGAACTGCGCCTGTCTGAGACGGAAGCCACCGAGCTTGAGCGTCGCGTCGGGCATGGTCCCAAGCCTGCAAAGGAAGACTGGGACCGGTAAGGCACCGATTGTTCGGTGCTTCACTCCGCCCCAGCCACCACAGCCCGCTCGATCGCCTTGGCCGCCTGCCAGATCTCTTCCATGCGTTCCAGGCTGGCTGCCTCCAGCGTCTCACCTTCTGCATCAAGAACCTGTTCGATATGATTGAATCGACGTCGGAACTTCGTATTCGTGCCGCGCAGCGCCTGTTCCGGATCGGCCTTCACATGCCGGCCGATGTTGACGATGGCGAAGATCAGGTCTCCGAGTTCGTCGCTGACCTTTGATTTATCGCCCTCGCGCAGTGCAACACGCAGCTCGTCGACCTCTTCCTCGATCTTGTCGAGGATCGGCTCAGGTGCCGACCAGTCGAAACCGACCTTGGCAGCGCGTTCCTGCAGCTTCAGAGCTTCCGTCAGCGCCGGAAAGCTGCGTTGCACCGAGCCGAGGAAGCCAGCCTTGAAATCTTCTGTGATGCCCCGCAGCGCCCGGCGTTCGGCGCGCTCGCGCTTTTCGGCCTGTTTGATATTGTCCCACTGCTTCTTCACGGCGTCGGGCGTATCCGCATCCGAGCGGGCAAAGACATGCGGGTGGCGACGGATCATCTTGCGGGTAATGGCTTCCACCACATCGCCGAAGGAAAACTCGCCTTCTTCCTCGGCCATGCGCGCATGAAAGACCACCTGCAGCAGCAGGTCGCCGAGCTCATCGCAGAGATCGTCCATATCCTTGCGCTCGATCGCATCGGCAACCTCATAGGCCTCCTCCATCGTATAGGGCTTGATGGTCTCGAAATTCTGCTCGATGTCCCACGGGCAGCCGGTTTCGGGATTACGAAGTGCCGCCATGATCTCGATCAGGCGCGAAATGTCTTTCGAAGGTTCCATGGTCTCTCAGCTCAGCGGAATGTCGTTGGCGCTTTTGGTGGCCTGATAGGTATCGGAAAGGGCGGCGTAGCGCGATTTGATCCGCGCTGCCTGCGCCTTGAGTTCAGCCTTCAGCGGAGCATCCTCGGTCTCGACGAGATCGGCGACCGCAAAGCTCTTCCAGAAAGCGTTTTGCCGCCTGTAGCCGCCGGGCTCCAGCCCGAAAACTTCCTTCAGGATCTTCAGATCATGCGGGATCGCGAAACTGTCGCGCGAATCCTCATGGCTGAAAAAATAATAGAAGTTGTCGAACCCGGCCCAGGTGATCGCCGACATGCACATGGTGCAGGGTTCATGAGTAGAGAGGAAAATCAGGTCCTTCGTCGCCGGTTTATCGTCAAGCTCGTAGAAGCGCTTCAGTGTGTGCACTTCGCCGTGCCAGAGCGGATTTTCGAGCTCGTTATTGGTCTCGGCGACGATGAGCGACAGATCGGATTTGCGCAGGATCGCTGCACCGAACACTTTGTTGCCGGAAGCGACGCCAAGTTCCGTCATCGGCAGGACGTTCTCTTCCATGACCTGTAGAAGGCGGGAGGCGATTGTCTTTTCCGGCATGAAAATCTCCTGTTCGGCTCATCCTATCGCCCATCGGAATGAAGCGGAATGCATAAGTCCGGCACTCGGGACTTTGCCACAGGCTTTATCGCTTCACCCGTTGGCATCGGGCAAAAAGCTGCAATAACGGCTCAAGATATGTGCTTTTTGCGCCGCACGGGTCAGTTTTCTCAAATCATTGATCAACCGGGTAAAAGAATACGCGACTGGCCGGCCTTTGGAATTCTGTTTCTTCAATCGGCTGTCCGAAGAATGCATATTCTGGCAACTTCGAAGTGGATTGAGAATGCCTCCCAGGACTGAACAGCTTTCGGTATTTCCCGCCTTCTTTCGCGTGGAAGGTCGGACTGCGACCGTTTTTGGCAATGGCGATGAAGCGTTCGCCAAGGTCCGCCTGCTCTTGAACACGCAGGCACGCATTATCGCGCATGCCGATCGCCCGGAAGCCGATTACCACGCTTTTCTGATTGCCAACCGCATCGAGACTGTCCGCGAAGCTTTTGCGCCCGAACAGGTCGAGGGTGCCGTACTGGTGTTTGCTGCAACCGGTGACGCGGAACGGGATCGCCGTATCGTTGACGCAGCCCGTGCCGTGAAGATCCCGGCCAATGCCGTCGACCAGCCCGACTATTGCGATTTCTACACGCCCGCTCTCGTCAATCGTGCGCCTGTTGCCGTTGCGATCGGTACCGAAGGGGCAGGGCCGGTGCTGGCGCAGATGATCCGCGCCCAGATCGATCAGCTCCTGTCGCCCTCGCTCGGCCGACTCGCCGCTCTGGCGACCAGCTATCGCAAGGCCGTCGAACACGTCGTTCCGCGTGGCGTTTCCCGCCGCATCTTCTGGCGCCGTTTCTTCTCCGGCCCGGTTGCCGATGCTGTCGCTAACGGTAACCTGCCACAGGCGCGCCGCGCCGCCAATGGCCTGTTGCGCTCGCTGGATCGCGTTGAAGGCCGCGTCTGGCTGGTCGGCGCCGGTCCCGGTGCCGAAGATCTCCTGACCTTGCGCGCCCAACGCGTGATGATGGAAGCCGATGTCATCGTCTATGACGCGCTCGTGCCGCAGGTAATCGTCGATATGGGCCGCCGCGATGCCGAGCGTCTCTCGGTCGGCAAGCGCAAGGGCTGCCATTCGAAGTCTCAGGAAGAGATCAACGACCTCTTGGTAGATCTCGGCCGCCAGGGAAAACGCGTCGTGCGCCTGAAGAGCGGCGATCCGCTGGTCTATGGCCGGGCAGGGGAAGAGATGGCAGCGCTGCGCGCCGCAGGCATCTCCTATGAGATCGTGCCCGGCATCACCTCCGCCTTTGCCGCGGCTGCCGATTTCGAGTTGCCGCTGACGTTGCGCGGTGTTGCCTCGTCGCTGGTATTCACGACCGGACATGATCTGACGGGTGACGTTCTGCCAGACTGGGCGAGCCTTGCGGTCTCGGGTGCCACGATCGCCGTCTATATGGGCCGCACGGTCGCAGCCTCCGTCGCAGAACGCCTGATGCAGGCCGGTATTCCCTCGGAAACCACGGTCGCCGTGATCGAGAATGCCAGCAGGGCTGACCGCCGACTTTTGCATGGAATCTTACGCGATCTTCCTGATCTGCAGCACCGTGATGAGTTGACCGGGCCGGTTATGGTCATTATCGGCGATGCGGTCGCAGGAGCCAATTTCGAACTGTCCGAACCGCTGGTGCGCGAACGTATCAGGTTCGATGAACTTGTAAGGAGCTGACATGGTAGACAAGGTTCTGACCGCCAATCGCCTGACCGACGGCATTGCCGTCTGGCTGAACGCCAATGGCGAATGGGTGACCTCGTTGCAGGAGGCCCTCGTCGCCCGCCATGCCGAAGCCGTCGCCGCACTCGAGGAGATCGGCAAGAAATCCTATGCCGACAACAAGGTCGTTGACGTTGCTGTCGTCGACGTTCAGGAAACCAACGGTCAGCTCTGGCCGTTGCGCCTGCGCGAGCGCATCCGCGCTCAGGGCCCAACCATGGAATATGCGCCTGGCTACAAGCCGGCCGATCCCGAATTCATTGCAGTCTGAGGAAGACGATGTACCGTTACGACGAATTTGACCACGCCTTTGTCGCCGAGCGCGTCGAACAGTTTCGCGACCAGGTCCAGCGCCGCCTTTCCGGCGAACTGGCCGAGGACGCATTCAAGCCGCTGCGCCTGATGAACGGAGTCTACCTGCAGCTTCACGCCTACATGCTGCGCATCGCCATTCCCTACGGCACGCTGAGCTCGCGCCAGGTACGCATGCTCGCCCATATCGCCCGTACCTATGACCGCGGCTACGGCCACTTCACCACACGTCAGAACCTGCAGTTCAACTGGCCGAAACTGTCAGATATTCCCGATGCGCTTGCCGACCTTGCGAGCGTTGAGATGCACGCGTTGCAGACCTCGGGCAACTGCATCCGAAACGTAACCGCCGATCACTTCGCAGGCGCCGCCGCCGACGAGGTTGCCGATCCGCGCCCTTACGCCGAAATTCTGCGCCAATGGTCGTCGGTTCATCCGGAATTTTCCTTCCTGCCGCGCAAGTTCAAGATTGCCGTCACCGGCGCGGAGCGCGACCGCGCCGCAATCCAGGTCCACGATATCGGTCTGCATCTGAAAAAGAACAACAAGGGCGAGATCGGCTTTGCTGTCTATGTTGGTGGTGGTCAGGGCCGTACGCCGATGATCGCAAAGCTGATCCGCGACTTCCTGCCCAAGGAAGACCTGCTTTCTTACACCACCGCCATCGTGCGCGTGTACAATCTGCATGGCCGCCGTGATAACAAGTACAAGGCGCGTATCAAGATCCTCGTGCACGAGACCGGCGCCGAAGAGCTTGCCCGCCAGGTCGAGGCTGAATTTGCACAGCTGAAGGATTCCGAGCTGAAGCTGCCGGAACAGGACGTACAGGCAATTGCCGCCTACTTCGCGCCGCCGGCCCTGCCGGAACGTGCCGAGGGCTGGGAAAACCTTGCTCGCTGGAAGAAGGCCGATGCAGCTTTTTCGCGCTGGGTGCAGCAGAATGTCCAGCCGCACAAGAACCCCGATTACGGCATGGTGACGATCTCGCTGAAGCCGATCGGCGGCATTCCGGGTGATGCGTCCGATTCGCAGATGGATGCCATTGCCGATATCGCCGAGGAATATGCCTTCGACGAAATCCGCGTCAGCCACGAACAGAACCTCATCCTGCCGCATGTCGCACTTGCCGACCTCGAAGCCGTCTATCGCGGGCTCGTGGCGATCAATCTGGCTGAAGCCAATGCCGGCCTGATCACCGATATCATCGCCTGTCCGGGGCTGGACTATTGCGCGCTCGCCAATGCGCGCTCCATTCCGCTCGCCCAGGAAATCTCCCGGCGTTTCGGCGATGCGGCGCGTCAGGCTGAGATCGGCGAGCTGAAGATCAAGATCTCCGGCTGCATCAATGCCTGTGGCCATCACCATGTCGGCCATATCGGTCTTCTGGGCGTGGAAAAGAAGGGTGCAGAACTCTACCAGATCACGCTTGGCGGCTCCGGCGACGAACACACCTCGATTGGTGAAATCATCGGCCGCGGCTTCGAGCCGGATAAGGTGACGGATGCGATCGAGACTATCGTCGAGACCTATCTGCGCCTGCGCCTTGATGCGTCCGAAATCTTCCTTGCAGCCTATCGTCGCGTTGGTCCGCAGCCTTTCAAGGAAGCGCTCTACGGCTCGGCGGCGGAAGCGGCATAAGGAGAGGATGATGACGAAGATCTGGAGAGAGACCGGGTTTGTCGAAAACGATCCCTGGGTGATCGAGACCGACGAGGTGAAGGCATCTGGCGATCAGAAGCCGCTTTTGACCCTCGACGAGCTGATTGCTAAAGCCGACGAGAGCAATGATGTCGGCTTCGGCGTGCTGATCAAGCCGGCGGACGATGTCCTGAAGCTGGAGCCATATCTCTATCGCCTGGAGATCGTGGCTGTGGCATTCCCGGCCTTCAACGATGGCCGTGCCTTCAGCCATGCTTCGCTGCTGCGCCAGCGTCTCGGCTTTACCAACGAACTGCGTGCAGTCGGCGACGTGCTGATCGACCAAGTGCCGCTGATGCTGCGCGTCGGTATCGACAGTTTCGCCGTCACCAACGAGACGGCGATCCGCCGCCTGTCGGAAAAGCGCTTGCCGTCCATTCCGCATCATTATCAGCCGGCGGTGCGTGACGCCGAAGCCGGCAAGGGCTATAGTTGGCGCCGTCAGGCAAAGCCGGCCGCTTGAGGCTGCTGGTTCTGCCGTCTTTTTGATGACGGAACGATAGCATGAGCAAATTCGAAGTGGCGGTGATCGGCGGCGGTCTCGCCGGCATGATCGCCGCAGTCGCCATGGCGCGCGGCGGTCGCAACGTGGCGCTGGTCGCCCCTCCATCCCCCAAGGAAGATCGCCGCACCACGGCCCTGATGGACCAGTCGATTCGCTTTCTGGATCGGCTGACACTTTGGGAAAAACTGCGCCCGGCAGCCGCACCGCTCACCAGCATGCGCATCATCGACGGCACCAACCGTCTGCTGCGTGCGCCGACCACGACCTTCCGCTCCGCCGAAGTCGGGCTGGGTGCCTTTGGCTACAATTTCCCGAACAAGGCGCTGATGGATGTGCTCGAGGCTGCCGTCGCCGCCGAAGGCAATATCACCCGTTTCACCGCCATGGCTGAAACGATCGGGATCATGCCGGAGGCCGTGTCGATCACGCTCGCCGGCGGCGAAGAGATCAGTGCCGATTTTGCTATCGGTGCCGACGGCCGCAAATCCAAGCTGCGGGAGACTGCCGGTATCGACGTGCGCACCTGGTCCTATCCGCAATCGGCCATGGTGCTGAATTTCGCGCACACGCTGCCGCACCAGAATATCTCCACAGAGTTCCACACGGAGCATGGGCCATTCACGCAGGTGCCGCAGCCGGGCAATCGCTCCAGCCTCGTCTGGGTGCAGAATCCTTCCGATGCAGCAGCCCGCATCGAGCTTTCGCTCACTGAGCTCGGCAATGTCGTGGAAGAGCGTATGCAGTCCCTGCTTGGCGAGGTCAGTGTGGAGGAAGGCGTCCAGATCTGGCCGCTGTCTGGCATGATGGCGCATCGCTTCGGCAAGGGCCGCATCGCGCTGATCGGCGAGGCCGCCCACGTCTTCCCGCCGATTGGTGCGCAGGGCCTCAATCTCAGCCTCCGCGATATCATGGCGCTGACGGATCTTCTGTGCTCGCGCGCGGAATTGCCTGTTCCCGCCGATGCCGGCACCAGCTTCGACCGCAAGCGCCGCGCCGATATCATGACGCGCACCGCAAGTGTCGATCTGCTGAACCGTTCACTGTTGTCCGATTTTCTTCCCGTTCAGATGCTGCGCGCCGCAGGCCTGCATGTCTTGTCGGCTATTCCGCCGTTACGCAACATCGTTATGCGCGAAGGCATCGAGCCGGGCCGCGGCTTCCGGGATATTCCGGACGCGATCAAGGAACGCTTAAAGCGGAAGAAAGCGTGATTTAGCGTAGCCAGCAGAGAGCGGGGACCGTCGTATCTGGCCCCGTTCACACGGGGCTCGTGTTCAAACCCCGCGTGCGCGGAACGCGGAGATCGTTGCTGCCGGATTTGCCTATAGCCGTTAAACTGAAGTTCGGCCGCCGGATGTGGCATTGCTGGCGGAGGAGAGGAAATCATCCTCCGCGCTTGGAATCTTTCCATTGGGCGTCAGATCGTCGACGGCTTTGGGCAGGTCGTTGGCAAGACGCCCCAGGATTTCTTCACGGGACAACCCTGTTTTCGCCGCGAGCTCATTCAGCACATCCGGGCCCAAAGCCTCCTCTAGCTGGCCGCCATCGATGTTGGCGTTGGGGCCAGGCTTGACCCATGACTCGGCCTTGTCGCCGTGCCCGTTTTGCTGAAAAGTTTTGAGCAGATCGCCCAAGCCGCCACTGAGGATTCCGCCCGTCGTAAGGCCGCCCAAAAGATCGCCGAAACCACCCGAACCGCCGAACACGCCTCCGGCATTGCCAGCCTGCTCGCCTCCTGCACCAGTGCGCTGCGGATTCTGAATTCCTCGCAGCAGTTCGCCAATCTTGTCTCGGTTCTGATATCCCGCGATTGCAAGCACACCAAGAAGCGCCTTCAACGGTCCGCTCATCATGTCGGTTCTCCTCGTAGGGTCGTGGACACAGCAACCCTCAACTTTCGGAGAGCCTAATTGTTCCGCCGGGATCAGCCCTTACCGGGCGGCATCCATTTTTGTACGGGAAATGGATCGAGAGCCCACCGCTTCAAAACGTTGGCCGTAATTATTGAGCATCCATCAAGCTTGAGATTGGCTCCAGGCGAACGATGACTAGCGGACGCTTCCGGTAACCGATTCGTTGTCCGGCGCGACGGCCAGATTATAGCCCGAAAAGCCGGCCTGTAGGACGACAACCCACATCGCCATGGAAACGCCAACTGCAAAAATAAGATTCTTCAAGCGGCGAGACATCGACAACTCCAATCCGTGTTGTCGAGTTAGTCGCATAGATCCCTTCAACCGTTCGGCAAGGAAATCTGTAAAGATTTAACCGTCTTGACGATTCCGATCGAACAAGCTTGAGGCATCGCAAGTGATGCTGCAGCGGGCGAAGCTTTCGTTTAGCCGATCTGCATCAGGACTGGAAAGGTCTGCTGGAACCAGATCGCGACATTGCTGACCCATCCAAGCAGGAAGGCGAGACCGGTCAGCACGAGGAAGACGCCCATGATCTTCTCCACCGTGCCGAGGTGGCGGCGGAAGCGCGACAGGAAGCGCATAAACGCACCGGAGAACCCGGCGGCTATCCAGAAGGGAACAGCAAGCCCCAGAGAGTAGACGGCAAGCAGGCCTGCGCCGGAGCCAACAGTTTCACGCGATGCGGCAACGCCGAGGATCGCCCCGAGCACCGGCCCGATGCAGGGCGTCCAGCCGAACGCGAAAGCCAGTCCCATGATATAGGCGCCCGTCAGCGTTGCCGGTTTTCCATTGCCCTGGAAACGGGCTTCCCGTGCCAGCAGGCCGATCCGGAAAAGCCCGAGAAAATTCAGCCCCATGATGATGATGATCAGGCCGCCGATCTTCGAGAGCAGATCGAGATGCTGACGCAGCACCATGCCGATCGTCGAGGCACCTGCGCCGAGAGCCACAAAGACGGTCGCAAAGCCGAGGGTGAAGAAAAGCGCCGAAAAGA
Organism: Rhizobium sp. P1_E6; assembly: GCF_056405875.1. Taxonomy (NCBI): domain Bacteria; kingdom Pseudomonadati; phylum Pseudomonadota; class Alphaproteobacteria; order Hyphomicrobiales; family Rhizobiaceae; genus Rhizobium; species Rhizobium sp. P1_E6. The sequence goes on from NZ_JBFUBG010000028.1 coordinate 40,604, forward strand.
GCACGCCGCGCCGTACATCCGGTGCTGCGGCGACCGTGCCGCCACCGCGGAACTGCTCGACCGAGACGCCCGCCATATAACAGAGATAGGGCGGAACGAGTGGAAGCACGCAAGGCGAGAGGAAGGAAAGCGCTCCGGCAAGCAGCGCGCTCCAAAGGGAAATATCGGCAATCGACACGCATTCTCTCCGGCAGCAGTCTGAGCGATGTTCCTAGCGCCGCAAAGGGGTGATTGCCAATCACCTTTTTGCGCTGATCGCAGCCGGCCGCATCTCCAAATTGCCGCAGGCCTGGAGGTGGCTCCGGCTATCCCAGCATGGGACAGCGCATGTGGATATTAACCGCGCGCAAACCATCTTCGGTTCTCTGAATGGATCGACTCGCGCGTGACCGGTGGTATTGCCCGGCATTTGCGGGCACCCCACTGCGAATGTCGGGAGGTCCGGCCGGTGGATATACGAGGCTGACGCCGGATCTCTCGCTACTTTATCCGGCCTGCCGGCTGCGGCGCCCGAGAGCCGGCTTGTACTGTCGTTCAGTTGCGATGACGGCTTGGTGCTGGTATGCGCTAGCGTGAGAGATTGACGCGGAAACATCCACCGAGGAGAAACATCGATGAGCAGATTTCGGGCATTGGTAGCAGCCGGAGCGCTGATCGGCAGCTCGCTGCTCACGGCATGTGCAACTCCCCCGAATTCTTACGGCTCCGCCTCAGGTTACGTGCCGGGAGATTCGATGAATCGCGCCTGTGCGGATGGCTTCAGGCCTAGGGATGGTCGCTCCTGCAGCTACTGACGGCGAGCATTGTGATTCGCATTGATGAGCTTCCGGCACCAGTGCTGGAAGCTCATCAAGGTCTCTTCATGTGGCAGTGCGCGGATTGGCATGCCGCGACGAGACACTAGGGAACGGATTGATCCCCTCAATGCACCAGCGGCTCATCCTCATCGAGAAAGCTTCGCACGCCATCTCGTTCTGCGGTGGCCAGGAACTCTTCCCAAGCTTCCAGATCCGTGGCGAATGCATCTTCCCAGGTCGTCACGACTTCGGTTTGTGAAATGACCTCGAGAGTCCAATCGCCATTGGTGCCCGCCGGCCGATGTATGTCGACGAGCACGGTTACGCCGTCGTCTTCGAACTCGCCGGAGAAATCGGAATGCTCAAGCTTTGGTTCTTTGGGTGTTTTCGCCATTTTAACCTCCAGCACCAGGAGGTGCATCGTTCTCATAAAACTCGCGATACTGAATCGTCTCGCGTTCTTGCACATCGATCGACGCGCCGGTGGATTGCGTCAGGCGGACGCCTGGACCGCCGGAACCGGAATAGTTCCCATCCAGGAAGGTAATGCCGGCGGCTTCCAAAACCGCAACGACTGAAGCGACGTTGTTGCGAATACCCTCGACGGTGCCCTCACTGGCTTCCATACGGCGCAGGGTCGGAGCAGATACATTTGCTCTGCCGGCCAACTCAACCTGACCCATCCCCAGCAAAGCACGGGCGGCCGCCAACTGTCGGCCAGTTATGTGATCAAAATCGTCCATCGGTGGAATATCGCCCGATGCTCTCCGTTGGCAAGATTTGTTATCATTTTGAGCGAAATTAATCGATGAATGGAACTGCATCGGCTCGCTGGATGCGTCGCAAAGCTCGAAAATGAAAAGTTTATGGTGAGAGCGTCGGGGTTCGAACCCGAGACCTACTGATTAAAAGTCAGTTGCTCTACCGGCTGAGCTACGCTCTCACTCTCCGCGGTGCGAAGCACCCCGGCCGGAAGTGCGCGGAACATATGCAGGCGACCTATCGCGGTCAACCGAAAAAATCTCCTTATTGGGGCGCTGGGCACATTTCTTGCGCCGACGAAGTATTCGAGGCGATCCGCAACTGCAGCTTCGACCTGTCGATCATCGGCGTCTACGGCCTCGATGTCGAATACGGGCTTGTCGAGCGCACGAAGCACTAGATGCAGCTCAAGATCCGGCTCGCCGCGCTGAGTCGTTCCAATGTCTATGTGGCCGACCACAGCAAGATCGGCGCCGTTGGTCGCTATCCCGGCATTTCATTTTCCGAAATCGAGACCTTCGTGACCGACCAGCCGCTGGAAGAGCCTTTCGTGCCTCTGTTGACTGAGGTCGGCGCCAGCGTCCTCTCGGTGGCCGGCGATTGGCTGCGCGGCAGCGTCGATCCGACCCTGCGCTAATTTTTCCGCCGTTCCAGAAAGGCGACCGCCCGCAGCGTTCCGATAATGACGACGATGCCGATGAGCGTGCGAAGATCGGGCACTTCGTCGAAGAAGAAATAACCGCTCGCTGTCGCAAAGACGATCGACAGATAACCGAACGGGGCGAGCAGGCTGGCGCTGGCGATCTGGTAGGCCCGCAGGAAGCAGAATTGCCCGAGTTGTGCCAGAAGGCCAATGCCGAGCAGCGCAGGCCAGTCTTCGCTGCGTACCGGCTGCCAGACGAAAAGCGCAGGGATGAAAGTAATGACCGTCAGGCCTGCCGTATAGAAGACCATCATGACGGTCGTGTTCTCGTAATGCAGCATCCGCGTCTGGATCGTTGCCAGAGCGCCGAAGATGATGGAGAGCACTACCGCCGCCAGCCCGAGATTCCAGGCAAACGTATCCGGCGCCAGCATGATCAGCACGCCGACAAAGGCGAACACCGCGCCGATCCACCGCCATCGGCTGATCCTTTCTCCGAGCATGACGACGGCCATCAGCATCGAAACGAGTGGCCGCGTGAATCCGAGCGCATTGACCAGGACAAGCGGCAGCATGGTGAGTGCGATGAAATTGCTGGTCAGCGCAATGGCATTGCAGCTGATGCGCATGATGTTGCGCAACGGATCCCTGGAATTGGCAAGCTGCCTCCGATGCCGCCAGATCAATGGCAGGATAAGGACGAGCCCGATCAGCGCGCGGATGAAGACGAGCTGGATCGCCGGATAGGATGCACCCTGCATCTTCACCAGCACCGTCATGCCGGTTACCAGCGTTGTGTCGGAAAGCAGCCAGAGAATGCCGAAACGGCTGTCTCTGGCTGCAGCAGAGCCATCCATTCCGCCATCCATGCCTATCGCCTCAGGCAGGCTGAACGAGATTGGCGATCAGCCGAAACGCGCCTGATGTCAGCTTGTCGAGCTGATGATGCAGCACGAGGCTCGTATGCGTATGGCGACCCTTGCCGATCGCAGCCGAAATCAATGCGCCCTTGAGCGGCTGCTCTTCGGGGTCGTGCATCGCAAGAAGCGGCACATAGGCATCGTCCCAGCGGGCGGCGAAATAGAGGCCGCGTTCCTTGTCCCACCCATCCCAATCGGCGGGTGTGATCCTGTTCGGTTCCTGCAGCAGCGGATGCGCAGGCTCCAGCATCGTCACCTCTGATTTGGGGTCTGTCACCCGCCAGCGGACTGAGGGCGAGCCGATATCGATCCGCTTCGGCGGGGTGGCGTCCGGCTGCCAGCCATCGACGGGGCGATGATAGAGCGTCAGAAGATGTCCGCCCTCTTCGACGAAGCGATGCAGGCGCGAGGTGGCAGCGGCCAGATCCTTGCGGATGCCGAAAGCGAAGATGCCGACGACGATAGTGGTGAAGCGGGAGATATCGTCGGAAAGCGCCTGCGCATCGAGTTCGGTGACATCGAGCCCCATGCGGCCAAGCCAGAGCCCGACGCGATCCGCACCGCCGCCGACATAGCCGATCCTGGCGCCATCAGGCAGTTTGAGATCGAGCGCCAGGACGCGCAGCAGTTCCGGCTCGCGGAAGCTCGTGCGGCCGATGTGCGGATAGGCGATCGGCGAGACGCGCATCGCCGGCTGTCCGTCCACAAGTGGCGAAATGGTGACGAGGCCGGGCGTTATCGAGGCGGGCGGTGAAAGCGTAAGCGCGCCGTCAGCCTGCCTGACCGCCCAGCCGGGCGGTGCGGAAAAGCCGACGCTTCCTTCGGATGCGGCCTTGATCGTCAACTCCGACCTCTCGCCATCCAAGGGGATGATGAAGGCATTGGGCTGAAGGTTCAGCGAGTGCTGCGGCGCGACTGTAAGCGGCTCCTCAAGATCCACTGTCACTCTTACCGAACGGCTGCCGATCTGCGCCTTGACGTCGACTGATGCATTGCCGTTGCCGCCGAGGCTCGACCATCCCGGCTGATACTGCCGCGTGAGCGGCGCATCCGCTGCCGAGGTCAGCGCGTAGACGATCCGCTGCGGCGAGGTTTCCTTCAGGTTTGCCGAAAGGCCTTCCGGCAATCTTATGTCAGCCCCTACAACGGCAGTTCCTGCATTCCCGCCGAGATGAAGGATCAGCGTGCCGGATGCACCAGGCGAAAGCGCGGCGGGCTCGGCAACCGGCCGGACGAAGATCTGCTCGGCCTCGCAAAGCGCTGCATCGATTTCCACCAGCTTGCGCCGCAGGCGGTGCCCATGCGTTTCGAGGAATGTTTCAGGGGCGTTCTCGAGCGCCTTTTCAATCTGATGCGCCGCCTGCAGCAACGCTTCAACGATGGCCGATCGTTCCGGAAAACGCTCGATCGCCTTGCCGATTGCGCCATCCGCCCGCATCAATGCATCGACAACGGCCTGCGGCAGCTCCGTTTCGCGTGCCAGACCGGCAAGCGACGAGGGAAGGGAATCGAGAATGGAGGTTTCCGTAACCGAGCCTTCGGCGCTGAGCTTCAGATGCAGCGGCCAGTCATTGTCGCCGATATCGTGCCAGCGGCCCATGCCCTGAGAGGCATGGTAATAGCGCGACCACTCGCCGACATGGGTATAGCTGACGCCGCTGACAGGTTCGAGACCCGTGGCTTCGAGCGGCAGCGTCGTGGCCGGTGGCGGCACTTCGTCATCATAGGTATCGCCGCCGCCCGACCATGCGGGCAGATAGAATTTCGCGACCTGCCACGGCGTCAGACCCTCATCGAAATGTTCGGGAAAAGCGGTGGGATCGGCAGCAAGTCCAACCGCCGTTTCCGCCGCCCGTGTCATCGCACGGTGGTGCCCATGCTGGCCTGGCACATCAAGGAAGGTCGGCAGCACGATATCGGGACGCTCGGCGCGGTAGGCCCGCACCAGCCGCTCCACGATGCGCTCCTCGCCCCATCGGTCGAAGGTCCGGTCACCATTCTTCGAGAAGCCGAAATCGTGGATCGGATCATCAGGGCCGTGGCCGAGCCAGTGGACGTCGCCGTCGAGCTCCCGGGCAGCTTCTTCCATCTCGCGGCTGCGCAGGATGCCGAGCGCGCCGAGCCGTTCCGGGCCGAGCGCATTCTGCCCGCCTTCGCCGCGTGTTGAGCAGGCGACGATGACGCGCATGCCGAGGCCGAGGCGCAGGTAGGCGAGCAGGCCGTTGTGCTCGTCGTCGGGATGCGCGCCGGTATTCATCATGGTGACGGTCGAGGTCAGGCGCGACAGCGCCCGGTGCAGCCGCGTGAGCGAAAGGCTCCGCTTCTGTTTCTCAATACGGTCTCGATCGGTCAGCATGGTTCCTCCATTGGGGCAGACCGGCGGCGCGCATCTTAAGCTGCGTTATCGGCGACGGCGGTCGGTGAAATGTCGAGCTTGGGGGTCACGGCTTCGAAAAGCGGCAGTGCGGCTGCGCCAAGCGCGGCGGTGAGCTGGCCCGTCTGACCGCGGATGACGCGTGGCAGGGCGCGGGTGCGCCGGCTGGCAACGGAGACCGGGAGCGTCTGCATGGCCGCGACGATCTCGTCGATGACGGCATCGGGCAGGGCGCCGCCGAGGATGACTGTTTCCGGATCGAGGATGTTCTCCAGCATTGCCACCATCGGTGAAAGATAGTCCGCGGTCTCTGCGATCCACTCCTTCACAACGGGGTTACCATTGCGGTGCAGCACCTCGACCGCCGCGAAATCGGCATTCGCATAGCCGGCCTCGGTGAGCTTTTCCTTCAGTGCATGCAGCGAGGCATAGCGCTCCAGGCAGCCGCGCTGACCGCAGGGGCAGGGTTTGCCGCGCGGGGCGACGACCACATGGCCGATTTCGCCGGCATTGCCAAAAGCGCCGCGGAAGGGCGCACCGTCATGGATGAGGCCGAGACCGACGCCGACTCCGAAATAGATCATGCCGAAATTGGAAATGGCGCGACCCGCACCGAACAGTCGCTCACCGACAGCCGCCGCGTTCGCGTCGTTTTCGACAATGACGGTCTCGCCGCTGGCTTCGCTGAGGACGGCCGCCGGATTGATGCTGCTCCAGCCGGGCAGGGTGGTCGGGCCGACCGAGCTCATGCCCTCGATTTCGAAGGGGCCGGGCATGACCACGCCGATGCCGAGAAGCTTGGAGGGGAAGCGCTTGCGAACCTTCTTCACCTCGCCGGCGAAGAGCGGAACGATGTGCTCGGGGCTGGTATTCTCCACCGGCATGATGGTTTCGGAGCGTAACTTGCCGGAGAGGTCGAGCACGGTCGTCACCATATGGTCGGCGGCAATTTCGACGCCGATCGTGACGGCACCATCAGGGTTGACGGCAAACTGGATCGGCGGTTGGCCCCGGCCGGAGCGCAGGCGGCCGATTTCCATCAGCAGATCTTCGCTGACGAGTTCATCGACGATATTGGCGACGGCCTGCGCGGTCAGATGCGTGAGTTTGGCGATATGCATGCGGCCGAGCGAGCCATGCATGCGCACGAGATCCAGTACGACACGGCGATTGTGGTCGCGGCTGCGCTCAGGGTTCTTGCCCATAGCGATCTGCTGCTTGCCGGATTGCCGTCTCATCTCTCCGCCCCCCGTCTCTGTCGCTATGGATAACGCCCATATCATGAAAGGGGCAATAGAATAATTAAACTAAATTATCTTATTGACAAAGCCTTCCATCCCAACCAGCCTGAATGGGTCGCATTTGCGATGCCGAGGAAGGAGGAGCCTCAGTTCCATCTTCCCGAGCGAATCAAATTGGGGCGCCGGCAAAATCGCGGAAGGCCCTGGGGAACCAGATGAGCGCGAGCGGCATGAAAGCCGGCTCGGCATGGAGGGATAATATGCGTCGCGGAGTTTTGTTTGCCGGCCTGTTCGCGGGCATCAGCATGGTTGCGGTCAATAGCGCCCAGGCGGTCGAAATCGAGTATTGGCAGTATGTCTACGACACCCGCGTCAAGGCGATGGACCAGCTGATCGCCAATTTCGAGAAGGCCAATCCCGACATCACCGTCAAGCAGACGACTTTCCCTTATGCCGACTATCAGACGCGCGTCGTTGCTGCCAATCTTGCCGGCAACGGTCCTGACGTGATGCAGCTGTTCTATGGCTGGCTCGATCAGTTCATCGCCGGCGGGCTGCTGCAGCCGCTGCCGGCCGACGCTTTCCCGCACGACCAGATCGAGAAGGATTTCTTCCCGATCGTATCAGCCATGAAGCGTGGTGACGACTACTATGGCCTGCCGACCGCCGTCCGTTCGCTGGCTCTCTTCTACAACAAGAAGCTCTTCCAGGAAGCCGGCCTCGACCCGAACAAGCCGCCGCAGACTGTCGATGAATTCGTGGCTGCCGCCGAAAAGACGGTCAAGCGCGATGCCGCTGGCAACATTGCCGTCGAGGGCACGACGCTCGACATGGGCGGCCAGGATCACCAGTGGTGGCGCGAAGTGCTGATCCGCCAGTATGGCGGCGAACCCTACACGGCTGACTATTCCAAGGTCACCTATAATAGCGATGCCGGCGTCAAGGCGCTGAAATTCTACACTAGCCTGCAGACCGAAAAGAAAGTCGGCCAGACCGGCTTCATGGATGAAGGCCAGGCTGCCTTCCGCGGCGGCAAGGCGGCGATGACCATCGACGGCACCTTCCGTCTCGGCTCCTTCGGCAGCATCAAGGATTTCGAATGGGGCGTCACTGAGCTGCCGGCAAACGCCGACGGCCTGCGTTCCAATTATGCGAGCTACTTTGCCAACGGCATTGGCGCCAAGGTATCAGGTGAAAAGCTGGAGGCCTCCAAGAAGTTTCTCGCCTACGTGACCTCGCCCGAAGCCATGAAGATCTGGCTCGGCACGGTCGGCGAACTGCCGGCCCGCCGCGAGGCCGCTCTGACCGACGAGAACCTCAAGAACCCGATCTATGCGCCATTCCTCAAGGCGCTCGCTTACTCCCACACCTCGCTCTTCGTCGATGAAGCTGGCCAGCGCCAGAACGCTATCGACATGGTCAACCGCGTGCTGCTCGAGGGACAGTCGCCCGAGGATTCCATTGCCCAGGCCGCAACGGCCGAGCAGGAAATCATCGACAATGCCAAGAGCAAATAAGGGACGGCCATGAGCTCCGCACCCGCGAATACGGAAGGGGCGGCTGTCAGCCGTCCCGCCGGATCGTTCTGGGATCGGCTGACGATGCGCCAGAAGCGCCTCGTCTGGGTCTGGACATTCCTGGCCCTGCCGATCCTGTTTTACTGCGTGATCCGCTTTTACCCGACGCTGCAGGCCTTCTACCTGTCCTTCACCAATTGGAACCTGATGAAGCCGCCGAARTTCATCGGCGTCGCCAATTATGTGAAGCTCTATAACGACCCGCAGTTCTGGAAGGTTTTCCGCAACACCTTCACCTATCTCATCATCGGCACGCCGCTGAGCCTGATCATATCTTTCGTCGTGGCATTCTTCCTGGATCGCGTGCGCTTGCTGCACGGGTTGATCCGTGCGCTCTATTTCCTGCCGTTCCTGACGACGGCTGCGGCCATGGCCTGGGTCTGGCGCTGGTTCTACCAGCCGGCCCCGATTGGCGTCATCAACGATGTGCTCGGCATGATCGGCCTGCCGCAGCAGCAGTTCATTCGCTCCGTCGACCAGGCTCTGCCGTCGATCATGGTGACCTCCATCTGGGCGGGCCTCGGCTTCCAGATCATCATCTTCATGGCCGGCCTTCGCGCCATTCCGAGCACCTTCTACGAGGCAGCCAAGATCGATGGACTCGGCGAATGGCCGATCCTCTGGAAGATCACGCTGCCGCTGCTGAAGCCGACGACCGTCTTCCTCGTCGTCTTCTCCTCGATCGGCTTCCTGCGTATCTTCGACCAGGTCTACAACATGACGACGAACGATCCCGGCGGCCCGCTCGGATCGACCAAGCCTCTGGTTCTGATGATCTATCAGACGGCCTTTTCATCCTACAACATGGGTTATGCGGCGGCGCAGACCGTGGTGCTATTCGCCATCCTGCTTTGCGTTTCCCTGCTGCAGCTCTGGATCCTGAGGGAACGCAAATGAGTGCCGTGACGACCAATACCGCGGCGCCGCTGCCGAAAGCCAATATCCGTCCCGGCGCGATCATCATCTGGACGCTGCTCTTCATCGGCGGCCTCATCATGGTCTCGCCGTTGCTCTTCATGTTCTCGACCTCACTGAAGACGGCAGGCCAGGTCTATGACCTGCGCCTCATCCCGGCCGAGCCGACGCTGCAGAACTACATCACGGTTCTCTCGGACGGCCGCTTCATGCGCTGGTTCCTGAATTCGACAATCGTTGCCTGCACGGTGACGCTCTCGAATGTCTTCTTCGACAGCCTTGTCGGCTATACGCTCGCCAAGTTCGAGTTCCGCGGCCGCTACCTGATCTTCCTGGCGATCCTCTCGACCCTGATGATCCCGACGGAAATGCTGGTCATCCCCTGGTATCTGATGTCGGCGCAGCTCGGCTGGCTCGACAGCTACTGGGGCATCATGTTCCCGGGCATGATGACAGCGTTCGGCACCTTCCTGATGAAGCAGTTCTTCGAGACGGTCCCGAACGACTTCCTCGAGGCTGCGCGCATCGATGGCCTGAACGAATTCCAGATCTGGTGGAAAGTGGCGATGCCGCTCGTCACACCGGCACTCTCGGCGCTGGCCATCTTCACCTTCCTCGGCAACTGGACGGCCTTCTTCTGGCCGCTGATCGTGACCACCAGCCGCGAACTCTACACGCTGCCGGTCGGGCTATCGAGCTTTGCCGTCGAGCAATCCATCCAATGGGAAATGATCATGACCGGCGCAGCTCTCGCGACATTGCCGACGCTGCTCGTCTTCCTGGTGCTGCAGCGCTACATCGTGCGCGGCGTCATGCTGGCCGGTCTGAAGGGATAAAACATGACCGAAACCAATCCGCGCCTCGCCGACAGGAGCGTCTTTCCTGATCCGGTCTATAAGGAAACGGTGCTGAAGCCGCTCTTCGACGGCGCCAAGACGCATCATGTCGACGGCTTCCGCCGCATCGACCGCGCTCATCTCGTCATGCTGGTCGAAACCGGCATTCTCGACCGCGAGCAGGCGGGCAAGATCGCCGGTGCACTTGAGGCGATCGACCGCGACATCGACCCGGAAAAGCTCGTTTATACCGGAGAGGTGGAAGACTTTTTCTTCCTGATCGAGAAGGAGTTGAAAGCCCGCATCGGTGTTGATATCGCCGGCCGCCTGCATACGGCGCGCTCGCGCAACGATATCGACCATACGCTTTTCAAACTCGGTCTGAAGGAGCGTATCGATGCGCTGATGGTCAAGGCGCGCAAGCTGCTCGACGCGATGATCGCCACGGCTGATTGGGAGAAGGACACTCTGATTGTCGCCTATACACATGGCCAGCCGGCGCAGCCGACCACGTTCGGCCATTATCTGTCGGCCGCAATCGAAGTGCTGATCCGCGATATCGAGCGTTTTGCGGAAGCACGTGAGATCGTCGACCTGAGCCCCATGGGAGCGGCAGCGATCACCACGTCGGGTTTCCCGATCGACCGCGCCCGCGTCGCCGAATTGCTGGGCTTTGCCGCGCCGCTGCGCAATTCCTACAGCTGTATCGCAGCGGTCGATTACACGACGTCGACCTATAGCGCGATCGAGCTGATGTTCCTCCATCTCGGCCGCCTGATCCAGGACTTCCAGTTCTGGACGAGCTTCGAGGTCGGCCAGATCTATGTGCCGAATGCGCTGGTGCAGATCTCTTCGATCATGCCGCAGAAGCGCAATCCGGTGCCGATCGAGCATATGCGCCATCTGGCGAGCCAGACCTTTGGCCGCGCCCGCACCGTGCTCGACGTCATGCACAACACGCCCTTCACCGATATGAACGATAGCGAGGGCGAAACGCAGGGCATGGGCTATGAGGCCTTCCACTCGGCCGGGCGTGTGCTCGACCTGCTGGCCGCCTTCATCTCCCAGATCAGCATCGACCCCGAGCGCGTGGCAAATAATATCCGCCGTTCCTGCATCACCATCACGGAATTGGCGGATTCACTGGTCCGCCTCGAAGGGCTTTCCTTCCGCCAAGCGCACGAGATTGCCGCAACCGTCGCACGTGCCGTGGTCGCCAAGGGTGGTGGTCTTTCGGATGATGGCTACGAGCCCTTCCTCACAGCTTTCGAGGAACTGGCGGGCCGCAAACCCGACATCGACAAGGTGCAGTTTGCCGAGATTGTCTCGCCGGAACATTTCGTTGCCGTTCGTGCCCGCTTCGGCGGTCCCGCACCGGCACCGATGGCGGATGCGCTCGCAGCCTACCAGGAAAAGGCTGCCGCATTCGCCGCAGATGCGCAGGAAAACGCAGCGCGCGAAGCCGCCGCTGCTGAGGAACTTCAAACCAGATTCACGGCATTGATGGGGACCGCCTGATGGCAAATATCGAACTGCAGGGGCTCGTCAAACGCTACGGCAAGCTGGGTGTCGTGCACGGCATCGATCTTGCGATTGCCGACGGTGAATTCGTCGTCTTCGTCGGCCCGTCCGGCTGCGGCAAGTCGACGACGCTGCGCATGATCGCCGGTCTCGAGGATATTTCCGGCGGCACGCTGAAGATCGGCGGCGAGGTGGTCAACGAGCGCGAACCGAAACAACGAAACATCGCCATGGTGTTCCAGAACTACGCCATCTATCCGCATATGAGCGTGCGCCAGAATATCGGCTTCGGTCTCTACACCTCCAAGCTTTCGCAGGCGGATAAGGACAAGCGCATCGACGAGACGGCGCAGATTCTTGGACTGACGGATTATCTCGCCCGTCGTCCRGCCGCACTTTCCGGCGGCCAGCGCCAGCGTGTCGCGATCGGCCGCGCCATGGTGCGCAACCCCTCCGCCTTCCTCTTCGACGAGCCGTTGTCGAATCTCGACGCCCAGCTGCGCACGCAGATGCGCATCGAGATCAAGCGCCTGCACCAGCGGCTCGGCACGACGATCGTCTATGTCACCCACGATCAGGTCGAGGCCATGACCATGGCCGACCGTATCGTCGTCATGAAGGATGGCCACATCCTGCAGGCGGGAACGCCGATGGATATCTACGAGAACCCCGCCGATGTCTTCACCGCGCGCTTCATCGGCAGCCCGTCGATGAACCTTCTGCCGGGCACAGCCGCGGCCGATGGTTTGCGCATCGGGCCGGGCGGTCCGCATCTGATCGGCGTGCGCCCGCATGATCTGGTTATCGGCGAAGGCACGGGCGTCCTTTCGCTCTCGGGCACGGTGACGGCCGTCGAGYCGCTCGGCGCCGAAACGCTGGTGCATTTCGATGTGGCGGGCACGTCCGTGATTGCAACCGCACCCGGTAAGGTGATACCGGCCGTCGGCAGCACCGTGAATGCCCATGCAGCCTCCGGTGCTCTCTATGTTTTCGATGCAAAAACGGAAAAGGCCCTCGGGCGCCAATGACATCTGATAATGACATGCGATCCGCGGTGCTCAGCATCGGCCGGATCTATTGCGACCTGATTTTCACGGGACTGGAGACCATGCCCGTGCTCGGGCGTGAGCTCTTTGCGGATGACCTGCGCATTGCAGCGGGCGGCGGCTCTTTCATCATGGCCGCTTATTCCGCCCATATCGGCCGCAAGACGGCTCTGCTCTCCCGTCTCGGCACCGATGGGCTTTCGAATGGCCTGATCGCGGAACTGGAAGCGAGCGGCGTCGATCTTCGCTTTCTCGACCGGGCGGCTGATGCCGGTCCACAGGTCACCGTCGCGATCAACAATGGCGAGGAGCGGGCCTTTCTGTCCCGTCGTGCCGGCGGCGCTGAACCGGCAACTCTTGGCGAGGCGCTTGCCTGGAGCGAGGCGCGTCACCTGCACATCGCCGAATTTGCCACGTTGGCGGAAATCCCCGGCCTAGTCGCAAAGGCGAGGGAGAACGGCCTCACCGTATCGCTCGATCCGAGCTGGGACGAAACGCTGATCTACCAACATGATTTCCTCGATCGCTGCGAGGGCATCGATCTCTTCCTTCCGAATGTCGAGGAAGCCATTGCCATCACTGGATGCTCCGATCCGGCCGAAGCGCTGGACAGGCTCGCCGCGCGCTTCCCGGCGGTGGCGTTGAAAGCCGGTGCCGGCGGCGCTTATTTCGCTTCCGGCGATGTGCGGCTTCATCAGAATGCCCCCACCGTCAAGGTCGTGGATACGACCGGGGCGGGCGATGCCTTCAACGCCGGTCTCATCCATGCCTGGCTTGGCGGCGCGAGTGCCGATGTTTTCCTGCGTGAGGGCATTGCCACGGGCAGCCTCGCAGTTCAGGCGGCCGGCGGCGCCGCGATCCTGCCCGCGCGTTAGATCTGGGGTACGATGCTGCGGCCCCTCAGGCCGCGGCCCTCTCAGTGAATTGGTGTTGCAACCATAAGTGTTAGGCTTGAATCCGCCCATTCCTAGCACGCTGCTTGCACTGTGAGCGCCATCCGGCTGTTTCCTTACGAATATTTCATGTTTTTCGGCCGCATTTCCGTACCATCATGGGGGCAACGGTAATGTTGGGTTCATCTTCGTTGTGATTATTCTGCCGCGAACAGGCCCAACGCGGCGAAGCATATCTCGAGGATGACATGGACAATCTGGAGGCTGGCAAAGAGACCGGTTCTGTAACCGGGGCGAATGCCGACTTGGCTGCCGTGCTGGCCACCGGACGGCGGAGCAGGGGCCGCCGCTGGCGTGGGCGCCTGATCGTTCTGGTGCTCGTGATTCTGGCCGCCGCAGCTGCAGCCTATTTCTACATGGGCCGCGGCAGCGCCGAAGTCAGCTATACGACGCAGCCGGTCAAGCGCGGCGATCTGACCGTACTTGTCACCGCCACAGGCTCCGTCCAGCCAACCGAACAGGTCGATATATCGAGCGAACTGTCCGGCACGATGCGCGACGTCAATGTCGATTATAACAGCACGGTCAAGGCAGGCGACGTTCTGGCCGTTCTCGACACCAACAAGCTGGAAGCCGACTTGAAGAGCTCGCGCGCGAAGCTCAATTCGGCCAAGGCCAATGTCGTCAAGGCAAATGCCGATCTGCAATCGGCCGCGACCTCGCTCGACCGTCTGAAGAGCCTCGTCAAAAGCAACGTCTCCACGCAGCAGAGCCTCGACGACGCGACCTACAAATATGACTCGGCCGTCGCCGCCAAGGATATAAACGAGGCCGAAGTGCTGGCCTCCGAGGCAGACCTTCAGCTTGCCGAGGTCAACCTTGCCAAGGCGAAGATTGTCTCGCCGATCGACGGCGTGATTCTGACCCGCTCCGTCGATCCGGGCGCGACTGTTGCTGCCTCGCTCTCGGCGCCGGTGCTTTTTACCCTTGCCGGCGATCTCAAGAAGATGGAGCTGCAGGTGGATGTCGATGAAGCCGATGTCGGCCAGATCGCCGTTGGCCAGAAGGCGAGCTTCACGGTCGACGCCTATCCGGATCGCACCTTTCCGGCCGTCATCGAGCAGATCCGTTTCGCCTCCGAAGTCGTCAACAATGTCGTCACCTACAAGGCGGTCCTTTCGGTCGACAATGCCGACCTGCTGCTACGCCCCGGCATGACGGCAACGTCCGACATCACCGTTGAGGCCGTCAAGGATACGCTGATGGTTCCGAATGCCGCCCTTCGTTACGCCCCGCCGCAGATGGAAACGCGTGGCGGCCGTGGGATTTTCAGCTTGCTCCGTCCGCCGCGTCTGCCTCGCAGCGGTGGGGGCGGTGATTCCAAGCTGACCGGGACGCAACGCCGCGTCTGGGTGCTTCGCAACGGCCACCCGGTACCGGTCGTGATCCAGGTCGGTTCTTCCGATGGCCAGTTCACTCAGGTCACCTCGGGCGAGCTTACCGAAAAGGATGCGATCATCACCGATACCGCGGCACGGACAAACTGACGGGAGCCGATGATGGAACGCCCGCCGCTTCTCGAATTCAGGCAAGTCTCGAAAATCTATGGCGAGGGCGCTGCGGCCATCCGCGCGCTCGACCGCGTGGATCTTTCGATCCGAGCGCATGAATTCGTCGCGATCATGGGACCGTCCGGCTCCGGAAAGTCGACGGCGATGAATATCCTCGGCTGCCTCGATGTACCGACATCGGGCGACTATGTCTTCCAGGGCATTTCGACGGGTGGCTTCGATCGCGGCCAGTTGACGCTTCTGCGCCGCCATATGCTGGGCTTCGTCTTCCAGGGCTTCAATCTCCTGTCGCGTACCTCCGCCGTCGAGAACGTCGAACTGCCGCTGATCTATCGCGGCATGGCAGTTGGCGAGCGGCGCAAGCGGGCCAATGAGGCACTTGGCCTCGTTGGTCTGTCGGGCAGGGAGCATCACAAGACGCAGGAACTCTCCGGTGGTCAGCAGCAGCGCGTGGCGATCGCCCGCGCTATCGTCACGGAGCCGGCTTTGCTGCTCGCCGACGAGCCGACCGGCAATCTCGATACCAGGACCAGCATCGAGATCATGGATCTGATGACGCGGCTGAACCGTGAACAGGGTATCACCATCGTTATGGTCACGCATGAGCCCGACATCGCCGCCTATGCGGGACGCCTGCTGCGCTTCGTCGACGGCAAGCTGGAAACCGAGATGGAGCATCGGCGGAGGGCAGAGCATGTTCTTTGAAACGCTGAAGTTGGCACTGCGCGCGATCAGCAGAAATCTGTTGCGCTCCTTCCTCACCGTGCTTGGCGTCGTCATCGGCGTCGCCGCCGTCATCGCGCTCGTCACCATCGGCAATGGTACGACGGCGCAGGTTTCGACCGAGCTTTCGCGCCTCGGCACCAATATGCTCTTCGTGCGTCCCGGTCAGTTCGGCCCTGGCCGCGCCAGTTCCGAGGCCCGGCGCTTCTCGCTGAAGGATGTCGAAGCGATCCGCGATCAGGTTCCTGGGTTGCGGGCGGTGGCGCCGTCCAACCAGTCGACGGCGACCGTTATTTTCGGCGGCCAGAACCATTCGACCACCGTCTACGGTACGACCAACGACTATTTCGTCGCGCAGGACTGGGATCTGGCGCTCGGTCGTGAATTCACGCCGGCCGAAGAGCGCGGTCAGTCGCGCTGCATCATCGGTGAAACCGTGCGTGAGCAACTGTTTGGCGCCTCCGACCCAACCGGCCAGCTGATCCGTGTCGGCAAGGTTTCCTGCCCTGTTATCGGCGTCCTGGCAAAGCGCGGTCAGTCCGGCATGGGCAACGACCAGGACGATGCCGTCATCATGCCGGTCAAGGTGTTCCAGCGCCGCATCAGCGGCAGCTCCAATGTGCCGACGATTCTCATTTCAGCGCGTGACGGCGTCTCGACATCAAAGGTGCAGGCAGATGTCGAGAACCTGCTTCGTGAGCGCCGCAAGATCATCCCCGGCCGCCAGGATGATTTCAACGTCAATGACATGACGCAGATCGCCGAAGCCATGACAGGCACGACGACGCTGCTGACGGGCCTGCTTGGCGCAGTCGCTGCCGTCAGTCTGCTCGTCGGCGGCATCGGCATCATGAATATCATGCTGGTGTCGGTAACGGAGCGCACCCGCGAGATCGGCATTCGCCTTGCCATCGGCGCGCTTGAAAATCAGGTGCTGACGCAATTCCTCGTCGAAGCCGTCGCCCTGTCGCTGTTTGGCGGTATCGCCGGCATCATGCTCGGCCTGACGCTTGCATACGGTACGGTCAGCTTCCTCAATGTGCCCTTCGTGGTCAGCCCGCTCATCATCTTCATCGCCTTCGTCTTCTCGGCGGCAATCGGCATGATCTTCGGCTTCTTCCCGGCGAGGCGAGCTGCACAGCTCAATCCGATCGAGGCATTGCGCCACGAATAAGTGGCACGATTGGGAGTGTTCTTCTCGCACACCGCATGGCTTTGATATATCAGGAAAACTTGTCTTTAGCACCTAAGCGTGCCAGTATTGATATATCAGACTCGGATTCGCCCGTATGCAGGAATCTCTAAGCCATCTCGCCTACCTAGCCCTGGAGCACGCCATCGTGACGCTGGCTTTGGCACCTGGCGCGCTGGTGACGGAAAAGCAGCTTATCGATCTTGCAGGCCATGGCCGCACGCCGGTACGCGAAGCGATCCAGAAACTTGCCTGGCAGGGTCTGATTGTGGTGAAGCCGCGCGTCGGCCTGCAGGTTGCCGAAATTCACGCTGAAGACCACGCCAATGTCATGCAGGTGCGCCGCAAGCTGGAGCCGGTTGCGGCAGCTCTTGTCGCCGATGCTGCCAATGAGGAGCAGAGAGGACGGCTTGTCACCTGCGCCCGTGCGATGGAAGAATGCGCTGTCCGTGGCGATCTGGCGGGTTTTTTCGCCGCCGACAAAGCCTTTGACGAGATCCTCGAGGATGCTTGCCCGAACAGCTTCATGATCGCCGCGCTGGGGCCGGTCCAGACCCACTCCCGTCGCCTCTGGTATTCGACCGCCAATCCGGATCGCATGGATCGATCCATCTTTCTCCACGTCGCGGTCATCAGGTCCATTCATCAGGGCGAGGTCGAGCAGGCGCGCGAGGCAATGGCCGATTTGATCGATTATCTGAGCCAGAAATAGAAACGGCCCCGTTTCCGGAGCCGTTGCAGTGAAATCTATACCGTGGCCTCAGCCGACGAAGGCCCGTTCGATGACGAATTCTGCGGGCTTGCTGTTGGCGCCTTCGTCAAGGCCGGCCTTCTCCAGAAGCTCCTTCGTGTCCTTCAGCATGGCCGACGAACCGCAGATCATGCCGCGGTCAACAGCCGGATCGATCGGCGGCACGCCGAGATCGGTGAAGAGTTTGCCGGAGGAGATCAGGTCGGTGATGCGGCCGCGATATTCGAAGTCTTCGCGGGTGACGGTCGCATAGTGGCGCAGCTTGTCGCCGACCACTTCCTTGAGGAGCTCGTCGTTCTGGATCTCGTGCACGAGGTCGAAGCCGTATTTCAGCTCGGAAATCTCGCGCGTCGTATGAGTAAGGATGACCTCGTCGAACTTCTCATAGGTTTCCGGATCGCGGATGAGGCTCGCAAAAGGTGCGATGCCGGTGCCGGTGGAGAACATGTAAAGGCGCTTGCCCGGGGTCAGCGCATCGAGAACCAGCGTACCCGTCGGCTTTTTGCGCATCAGCACCTGGTCGCCCGGCTTGATGAGCTGCAGATGCGAAGTCAGCGGACCGTCCGGCACCTTGATGGAAAAGAATTCCAGCTCTTCGGCCCAGGCGGGGCTCGCGATCGAGTAGGCGCGGAAGACCGGTTTGCCGTCGACCATGAGGCCGATCATCGCGAACTCGCCAGAACGGAAACGGAAGCCATCCGGCCGGGTCATCGTGAAGCGGAAAAGCCGGTCGGTGTAATGCGTCACACTCAGCACCGTCTCGGCATAGACGCCGGCAGGGATAGCGGAAGCGAATTCTTCGGTCTTTGCAGGAGCGTTCATTTCGATATCGGGCTCGTCGTTCGCAGGATAATCATCGGCATGCGAGGCAGATATTACAAAACCCCGCTAAATTAAAGGCAATCCATTCCATCGCATGGCTGGGGAGCGAAATATGCATGTCACGGTCAGGATTCACCGCCTGTGGCGAACTGTCGCTTTTGCGCTGGCTAAGCTATTCAAAGGATGCATATTAGGCAAAAAACGACGCCCGCCGCGGCGCGGGCGCGACAGGTAGTACGGGGGAACATGAAGATTTTCAATTACAAGCGCGTTCCTTACGCGGAAATGCGCGCATTTTCCGTCCATATCCTGACGGCCTCCGGTTCTTTTCTGGCATTTCTCGGTGTAGTCGCCGCCGCCGAGCACCGTTTCGTCGACATGTTCTGGTGGCTGGGGCTTGCGCTCCTGGTCGATGGTATCGACGGGCCGATCGCCCGCAAGGTGCGTGTCAAGGAAGTCCTGCCCAACTGGTCGGGCGATACGCTCGACAATATCATCGACTACGTGACCTATGTGCTGCTGCCGGCCTTCGCGCTCTATCAGAGCGGCATGATCGGCGAGCCCTGGTCTTTTGCCGCCGCCGGCATGATCGTCGTGTCGAGCGCCATCTATTACGCCGATATGGGCATGAAGACAGAGGAGTATTTCTTCTCCGGGTTCCCCGTCGTCTGGAACATGGTGGTCTTCACACTCTTCGTGATGCATGCGAGCGAGACGACGGCCTTTATCGTCGTCACCGTTTCCGTGATCCTGACCTTTTTGCCGATCAATTTCCTGCATCCCGTGCGCGTCCAGCGCCTGCGCCCACTGAACCTCGGCATCTTTCTCCTGTGGTCGGCGCTTGGCGCCTATTCGCTGCTGATGCATTTCGACATGCCGCAATGGGCGGTCGTTCTCTTCATCGTGAGCGGCATCTACCTTTACGTCATCGGTGGGGTGCTCCAATTCTTCCCGGCGCTTGGACGCAAGTGAGGTAAGCAGCATGGCAAAGACGAAGGCGGTTTCTTTTTCCAGAAACGGTGGCCCTGAGGTTTTCGACTATGTCGATATCGATCTGCCGCCGCCTTCTGAGGGTCAGGTGCAGATCCGCCAGGATGCCATCGGCCTGAATTTCATCGACGTCTATTTTCGCGACGGCACCTATAAGGCACCACATCTGCCCTTCGTGACCGGCAAGGAGGGCGCCGGCGTTGTCACCGCCACTGGCCCTGGCGCCAGCGATTTCGCCGTCGGCGACCGCGTCGCCTACGCCAGTGCCGATGGCGCCTATAGTGCCGAACGCAATATTGAGACGAAACATCTGGTAAAGGTGCCCGACGGCATCAGCCTGGAAACGGCGGCTGCCATGATGCTGAAGGGTATGACGGCCGAGTATCTCCTGAACCGCACCTTCAAGGTCGGCCCCCAGACCGTTCTGCTGTTTCATGCCGCAGCCGGAGGCGTCGGCTTGATTGCCGGCCAGTGGGCAAAAGCGCTCGGGGCAACTGTCATCGGCACGGCAGGCTCCGCCGACAAAGTCCAGCTGGCCCTCGACCACGGCTACGACCATGTCATCAACTACAAGACCGAGAACTTCGCCGAGCGCGTGCGGGAAATCACCGGCGGCAAGGGTGTCGACGTGGTCTATGACTCGATCGGCCGCGATACTTTCCCGCAATCGCTGGATTGTCTGAAGCCGCGAGGTCTCTTTGCATCCTTCGGCCAATCCTCTGGCGCGATTGAGAACTTTACGATGGCGCATCTCGCCCAAAGGGGCTCGCTCTATGCCACGCGCCCGACGCTCTTCACCTATATTGCCACGCCTCGGGAACTCACCGATTGTGCAAACAATCTATTTGATGTTGTGCAGGGCAACAAAGTGCGTATCAATATCAACCAAACCTATCCGCTGCGTGAGGTTGGGCGGGCCCACACGGATCTGGAAACAAGAAAAACAACCGGAACGACACTGCTGATTCCATGAGATCCAAACGGACCGATCGGCAGAAGAAATGAGGGGAACGTGTCGCCATTGAATGTGCCGGCTTCCGGTGCGTTGTTATCGGTCCAGAAGCTCACGAAATTCTTCGGTAGCTTTGCCGCATGCAATGAAATCGATCTCGATATAGCGCCGGGCGAGATTCATGCGCTTCTCGGCGAAAATGGCGCAGGCAAATCCACACTCGTCAAAATGCTCTTCGGCGTTCTGGAGCCGACGGACGGGCAGATCCTCTGGGAGGGCAGGCCGGTCACGATCACCTCGCCGGGCGAGGCCCGCAAGCTTGGCATCGGTATGGTCTTCCAGCATTTCTCGCTGTTCGAGGCGCTGACTGTTGCCGAAAACATCGCGCTTTCTCTCGACGACAGCATTCCGATCGGCAGGATCGCCGAGGAGGCGAGGGCGCTGTCTGAGGCCTATGGCCTGCCGCTCGACCCGCATGCGCATGTCGCCGATCTCTCGGTCGGTGAGCGCCAGCGCATTGAAATCGTCCGCGCGCTGCTGCAGAACCCGAAGCTCATCATCCTGGACGAGCCGACATCGGTGCTGACGCCGCAGGAGGCCGACAAGCTCTTCGAAACCCTCTTCAAGCTGCGAGCCGAGGGTCGCTCCGTTCTCTATATCAGCCATCGCCTGGAAGAGGTGCAGCGCATCTGCGATCGCGCCACCGTGCTCCGCCACGGCCGCGTGACCGGTGCTTGCGATCCCAAGCAGGAGACGCCCGCCTCTCTCGCCCGCATGATGGTCGGCAGCGAGGTTGCTGCCGTTACTCATCCCGAGCGCAACGACAAGGGCGAGGTGCAGCTTGCCGTCTCGAACCTCTCCGTCGGCGCGCGGACACCGTTTGCCATGCCGCTACGCAATGTCTCTCTGGCCGTTTGCTCGGGAGAAATCCTCGCAATCGCCGGTGTGGCCGGCAATGGACAAAGCGAGCTTTTCGATGCGCTGTCAGGCGAATATCCAGTCTCGTCTGCCGAAGCGATCATTATTAGAAAGAAACCCGTCGGTACTCAGGGCATCACCGCCCGCCGGCTGCTCGGCGCCGGCTTCGTGCCCGAGGAGCGGCACGGACATGCGGCCGTCTCCGCCATGAAGCTCTCCGACAACCTGGTACTGGCCCGCAGCCAGTCGGACCGCAAAGCCTTCCTCGGTCTCCTCGGCATCATCCGCCACGGCGCGGTGAAATCTGCCGCCCGGCGCATTTCGGAGGTCATGGATGTCCGCAAGAGCGGCGATGATCCCGCCGCAGGTTCGCTCTCCGGCGGCAATCTGCAGAAATTCATCGTCGGCCGCGAGCTTGATCGCCAACCGGCTGTCCTCGTCGTCAACCAGCCGACATGGGGCGTGGACGCAGGTGCCGCAAGCCGTATTCGCCAGGCTCTCGTCGATCTTGCAAAAGCCGGTTCTGCTGTCGTCGTCATCAGCCAGGATCTCGACGAGATCTTCGAGGTGGCGACCGACATCGCCGTCATTTCCGAGGGACGTCTTTCCAAGCCCTATCCGGCCGGTGACCTGACGCGCGAAAAGATCGGTCTGCTGATGGGCGGCCTGCATGAAAACACGCATGGCGCGGAGGCTGCTCATGCGCATTGAGCTTGAAAAGCGCCCGCAGGTCTCGAAACTCTATGCCTTCGTTTCACCGCTTCTCGCTCTCGTACTGACGCTGATATTTGGCGCCATCATGTTCGCCATGCTCGGCAAGGATCCGCTCGAGGCGCTTGACGCCTTCTTTCTCGAGCCGCTTCTGGAAGTCTGGTCGCTGCACGAACTGGCGATCAAGGCTGCCCCGCTGATCCTGATCGCCGTCGGCCTTGCCGTCTGTTATCGCTCCAACAATTGGAACATCGGCGCCGAAGGCCAATTCACCATCGGCGCGATCACCGGCTCCTATATCCCGATCGTCTTCTACGATTGGCATTCGCCGCTTGTGCTGCCGCTGATGCTGATCCTGGGCGCGCTCGGCGGCGCCCTGTTTGCCGCCATTCCGGCGCTGTTGAAGGCCCATTTCAATACCAACGAGATCCTGACGTCGCTGATGCTGGTCTATATCGCCCAGCTTTATCTCGATTGGCTGATACGCGGCGCATGGCGTGATCCGAAGGGGTTCAATTTCCCTGTTTCCCGCGACTTTGCGCCGGAAGCGATCGTGCCGGCGATATGGGAGGAATCGGGACGCGCCCATTGGGGTTTCATCTTCGCCATCGTCGCGGCCGTCCTCGTCTGGTTCATGATGCGCTTCACGCTGAAGGGTTTCGAAGTCGTCGTGCTTGGCCAGTCGGAACGGGCAGGGCGTTTTGCAGGCTTCTCGTCGAAGAGGATGATCTGGTTCAGCTTCCTCTTCTCCGGCGCGTTGGCCGGCCTTGCCGGCATTTGCGAAGTCTCGGGCTCGATCGGTCACCTGCAGCCTGCGATCTCGCCGGGCTACGGTTTCACCGCCATCATCGTCGCCTTTCTCGGCCGTCTCAATCCGCTTGGCGTCGTCGCTTCGGGGCTGGTGCTGGCACTGACCTATCTCGGGGGCGAGGCCGCACAGCTTTCGATCGGCGTCTCGGACAAGGTCACCCGCGTTTTCCAGGGACTGATCCTCTTCTTCGTGCTCTCCTGCGATACGCTGATCTATTACAAAATTCGCATTATCTGGTCGCGGGTGAAGGGTAGCGCGGCATGAGCATCTTCGAAGCCATTCTTCTGACCGTCATCACGGCCTCGACACCGCTCGTCATCGCAGCACTCGGCGAACTGGTGACGGAGCGCTCCGGCGTCCTCAACCTCGGCGTCGAGGGCATGATGATCATGGGCGCGGTCGCCGCTTTCGCCGGCGCGCAGATGTCGGGATCGCCCTATGTCGGAATCATCTGCGGGATTGTCGCCGGCGCGCTTTTCTCGCTGCTTTTTGCCTTTCTGACACTGACGCTGGTGGCAAACCAGGTGGCAACCGGTCTCGCACTCACCCTTCTCGGTCTCGGTCTATCCGGCCAGTTGGGCGAGGCCTATGTCAGCGTGCAGGGTATCCGGCTGGAGGAGATCGTGGTTCCCATCCTGTCCGATATTCCGGTCATCGGCCCGGTTCTCTTCAAGCAGGATTTCATCTTCTACCTGTCGATCGCGCTGGTTTTCGGCGTGAGCTGGTTCCTGTTCCGTAGCCGTGCCGGCCTCAAGCTTCGGGCGATCGGCGACAGTCATGGTTCCGCCCATGCGCTTGGCATTCACGTCATTCGCACGCGCTATCTGGCAGTCATGTTCGGCGGCGCCTGCGCTGGTCTTGCCGGTGCGCAGCTCTCGCTGGTCTATACGCCGCAATGGGCGGAGAACATGTCGGCCGGTCGCGGCTGGATTACCCTTGCGCTCGTCGTTTTCGCCTCCTGGCGCCCGTGGCGGGTCTTTGCCGGCGGCTACCTGTTCGGAGCGGTCACGATCCTGCAGCTTCATGCGCAGGCCTTTGGTCTCGGCATTCCCTCGCAGTTTCTCTCGATGCTGCCCTATGCCGCGACTATTGTGGTTCTGATCATCATTTCTCATAATCGGCGCACGACGTTGATCAACACGCCCGCTTCGCTTGGAAAAGCCTTCGTACCGGAGCGATAGAACAAGAACATAGAGACGGGTTTCCGGAAAATCTTCAAACCAACAGGGGTCATCATGAAGAAGTTCGCACTCACACTTGCCGCATCGGCTGCCGCTGTCATCGGCATATCCTCGGCCGCCGAAGCAGCGGACAAGACGAAGGTCTGCTTCGTCTATGTCGGTTCGCACACCGACGGCGGTTATTCGCAGGCACACGATCTCGGCCGCCAGCAGGTTCAGGCCGAATTCGGCGACAAGATCGATACGCCTTACCTCGAAAACGTTCCGGAAGGCCCGGATGCCGAGCGCGCCATCGAGCGCCTTGCCCGCTCCGGCTGCAAGCTGATCTTCACGACGTCCTTCGGCTTCATGGACGCTACGGTCAAGGTTGCTGCCAAGTTCCCGGACGTCAAGTTCGAGCACGGCACCGGTTACAAGGCCGGCCCGAATCTCGCGACCTACAACTCGCGCTTCTATGAAGGCCGCTACATCCTCGGCCAGATCGCCGCCAGGACCTCGAAGAACCACGGCGCTGCCTACATCGCTTCCTTCCCGATTCCCGAAGTCGTGATGGGCATCAACTCCTTCGAACAGGGCGCCAAGTCGATCGATCCGAGCTTCAAGCTGAAGGTCATCTGGGTCAACACCTGGTTCGATCCAGGCAAGGAAGCCGACGCTGCCAAGGCCATGATCGACCAGGGCGTCGACGTGCTGACGCAGCACACCGACACGACCGCGCCGATGCAGGTTGCCGAAGAGCGTGGCATCCACGCTTTTGGTCAGGCATCCGACATGATCGCAGCCGGCCCGAAGGCGCAGCTGACGGCAATCGTCGACACCTGGGGTAACTACTACTCCAAGCGCATCCATGCGCTTCTGGACGGCACCTGGAAGTCCGAGCAGAGCTGGGACGGCCTAAAGGACGGCATCCTCAAGATGGCGCCCTACACCAACATGCCTGACGATGTGAAGAAGATGGCTGAGGAAACCGAAGCCAAGATCAAATCCGGCGAACTGCACCCCTTCACTGGCCCGATCAACAAGCAGGACGGTACGCCCTGGCTGAAGGCCGGCGAAAAGGCGGATGACGGCACGCTGCTCGGCATGAACTTCTACATCGAGGGCGTCGACGACAAGCTGCCGGCGCAATAACAAAACTGCAATTCGCAGTTGCGAAAGGCGCTCCTCCCGGGGGCGCCTTTTTTGCTGCGGTGCATACCAAAATGCTCATTTACAAAAGTAATACTATATGATTTTTTGACCCTGCGCCGCGAGATGCGGCATTGGGAGGAAATCATGAAATTGAAGACTGCACTTTTGAGTGCCACGATTCTGGCTGCCTGCATGTTCGGTTCGGCTTCGGCTGCCGGCCTGACCGTTGGCTTCTCGCAGATCGGCTCGGAATCGGGCTGGCGTGCGGCTGAAACGACCGTGACCAAGGAGCAGGCCAAGAAGCGCGGCATCGATCTGAAGTTTGCCGATGCGCAGCAGAAGCAGGAAAATCAGATCAAGGCACTGCGCTCGTTCATCGCTCAGGGCGTCGATGCCATTCTCGTTGCTCCTGTTGTCGAAACCGGCTGGGACGACGTTCTGAAGGAAGCCAAGGAAGCCAAGATTCCGGTCATCCTGCTCGACCGCACCATCAAGGCTCCTGATGATCTCTACCTGACGGCTGTTACCTCCGACCTGGTCCACGAAGGCAAGGTCGCCGGCGATTTCTTGGTCAAGACGGTCGGCGACAAGAAGTGCAATGTCGTCGAACTGCAGGGCACGACCGGTTCGTCGCCGGCCATCGCACGCAAGAAGGGCTTCGAAGAGGCCCTTGCCGGCCACGACAACCTGAAGATCGTTCGCAGCCAGACCGGTGACTTCACCCGCACCAAGGGCAAGGAAGTCATGGAAAGCTTCCTGAAGGCCGAGAATGGCGGCAAGGATATCTGCGCTCTCTACGCCCATAACGACGACATGGCCGTCGGCGCCATCCAGGCGATCAAGGAAGCCGGCCTGAAGCCCGGCAAGGATATCCTCGTCGTCTCCATCGACGCCGTGCCCGATATCTTCAAGGCCATGTCCGAGGGTGAGGCCAATGCCACGGTCGAGCTGACGCCGAACATGGCAGGCCCGGCCTTCGATGCGCTCGATGCCTACCTGAAGGACAAGAAGGCTCCGCCGAAGTGGATCCAGACCGAGTCCAAGCTCTACACGCCTGCCGACGACCCGATGAAGGTCTACGAAGAGAAGAAGGGTCAGGGTTACTG